>NZ_AQXI01000006.1 GCF_000376445.1 Haladaptatus paucihalophilus DX253
CCGGTCACGACGAACAGGAAGGCGGGAGCGCGCACGATGCCGCCCGCGGAGAGGTGCCACTGGAGAACCGGCGGTGTCACCGCGAGGACGAACGTGGCGAACCCGGCCCGCGGCGTCGAGTCGAGGACCTCGTGAGCGAGATAGTAGAACGGGACGAGGTACAGAATCGTCACGAGACCTGGGAGGAAGCGACTGAGCGTAATGGGTCCGACGCCGGTCACGTCCATCAATATCGCCGAGACGTAGTACATCAGCGGCGGATAGCCGAACGGAACCCCGTCCTTCGTGTACAGCGGGATTCGAGCGGGAAGGCCGTACCCGTGCGCGCTGATTTCACTGGCAATTTTGAGATAGAGACCGGCACCGTATGCCGGATACGGATGAACCAGCAGGTACGTGAAATACACGAGGATTCCCGTCCCCATCGCCGTTGCGAGCCAGACGCGTTCGTCGCTCGCTAGCTCGGCTACCTTCGATACGACATCCCATTTCTGTCGTTCATTGACACCATGTGACATCAGGCTTCACTCCAACTTCGGTCGTGGACGGGCGGCGTTGCTCGTACAGAGGGACGGCCGCCTATACTTTCTTTCTGGCCGCTGTGCGCATTATTCTCACACGTACCGTTCCCGCGGATGGACGCCAGTGGGGTCATCGACGAAGCGACGACACCGACACTGGGTGGCACGCGTGGACGATACGACTTCGGGGAGGGCATCTTTTTCATAGCGTGTACGTGGATACTTTTTATTATCGCGTAGCTAAGCCGTTCAAGGACTGTTTGAATACAAAATGAACGGTGTAGGACTATCCTACCATAAAGCGGGAGCCATGGAACGATAGCGCGAGAGACACGTACGAGAAAATACGTCACAGTATACTTAATTTTGTGGTGGAACCGGTGTCATGGAAAATGTTCTCAAAGCTCATTCAGAAGGAAAGGGGAAGAAAGACGTTAAGTTATGAATAATAAAACGGCACGCCCGTCTCTCCGTAGATAACAATACCCATACTGTTTCGTTCGAGCAATCACTCTCATCTCAGCTCTCTCACGGGACAGTTCGCCAGCGGCGTGACGAGAACACCCTATCACCATGTCATCACACACGGAATCCGACCGACGTACCGTGGCGGAGTCCACATCGAAAACGGGACGGCGAGAACTGCTCGCCGCGCTCGGGATGACGCTCGGCAGCGGCTGTATCGAGGAGGCTCGGTCGTTGGTCAGTCGCGACAGTCCAACGCAGGTCTCTCTCTCGATAAAGACCCTCCCGGCGGACGCGGACCCACGCCCCATCCGTATCGCACAGTTCCTCGCGAAACAACTCCGTTCGGTCGGAATCGACGTCCAAGTCGTTCCGATGGGACGCGTCGAACGATGGCTGGGTCGTGCTCCTGAACCAGTCGTTCGACTGCTACGTCGGACAGCATCCCGGTATCGACGACCCGGACGAACTCCGGACGCTCCTCCACTCCCGATTCGACGCCGAAACGGGGTGGCAAAACCCGTTCGGTTACGCCAATCTCAGCGTCGATGATCTGCTCACTGCACAGCGAAAACAGAGCGGGAACAAACGGGAGAAAACGCTCCGAAAGCTACAGCAGGCGATCGTCCGCGACCAACCGTTTTCCGTCGTCGCGTTCCCCGACGAGATTCGAGCGACCAGAACGGACCGTTTCGACGGGTGGGAGGGATACGAGACGATTCACTCGCTCTTTGGGTATCTTTCCGTACGCGAGACGGGTACGAGGGGTGGCAGAGGTGGCGTCAAACCGCTCCGGATGACCATCCAAGATTCGGCTCCCACGGTGAACCTCAATCCGCTCGCGGTCGAGTTTCGAAGCGACGAAACGATACTCGATCTGCTGTATGACTCCCTCGGACGGCGGATAGATGGAAGGGTCCGCCCGTGGCTCGCCCGGTCGTGGGACTGGCAGACGTCCACAAGAGCGCCCACAGCGACGGTTCACCTCCGAGATGGACTGTGGTGGCACGACGGTGCCGCGCTCACGGCGGAAGACGTCGCATTCACCTACGAATTCCTCGGCGATACCTCGCTCGGGTCGCTCGAAAGTCCGGTTCCCGCACCGCGGTTTCGGGACGCCGTGTCGCTGGTGAAATCGGCGACGGCACTCGATGACAGGACCGTTCGAATTCGATTCGAGAACGCCAGTCGAGCGGTCGCAACGAAGGCATTTTCGACGCCGGTGCTACCGAAACACATCTGGAAGTCGAAGCACGAGCAGGCCGAAATCGCGGGATTCAGAGCCGACTCGACGACGACGAAGGCGCTCGTCTGGAGCAACATGGAACCCGTCGGAAGCGGCCCATGGCAGTTCAGCGATGCGAAGATGAAGAAGTCCCTGACGCTCGATCGGTTCGACCACCACTTCCTCCGACGTATCGAGACGGACACCGAGATGTTGGATTCGAACGGTGATTCGACGCCAGCGCCGGACTATATACACCGGTATGCGGGTGGTCCCGCGTTCGAATCGTTGCGATTCCGCGTCGTGCCCTCGGGAGCGGCGGCAACCGAACTCGTGCTAAACGACGAAGCAGACGGGACCGCGACTGGCGTGACCGCGAAAGAAGTTCGCGATATCGGTCGTGCGGAGAACGTCCAGTTACACGTTGATAAGTCGCCGTCGCTGTATCACGTCGGTTTCAATGCCCGAAAGGCGCCGTTCAGCAACGTTCGGTTCCGTCGAGCGGTGGCGCAACTACTGGACAAGAAATATCTCGTCGATAGCGTGTTCAACCAGTACGCCGAACCGGCCACGAGCCCGTTAGCCCAACACGACTCGCTCGCGCCGAAACTTCGATGGGACGGAACGGACCCGGAGCTACCGTACCCCGGAAAGGACGGAAATCTCAACGTGAAAAACGCGAAGAAGGCGTTCAAAGACGCGGGATATCGGTACACCAACGACGGAGAGTTATTGCAACGATGAGGAATCGAATAGAGACTCGAACGAGGCGACGAGCGATTCGAACGAAGCGACGGGCGATTCGAACGAGACGACGAGCGAACCTCGAAGGCATGAGACACGGGAAATCAACAAACGTAGAACACCGGAGGAACAGAGCGTGAGCTTAGCCGAAATCACCGGTTTCGTGCTCGTCGGGGAGATGCTGATGCTCGGCGTTGCGACGACGGTTGTGGTCGGACGGACGGGACTCATGCGCGCGCGAGAACAGTTTCGAGACCGACTGTTCGAGGTGTATCCACACATCGGCCTCTTGCTCGGTGTTCTCGTGGTGAACAAGGTCGCTCGCGAGTTCGGTCCCGAACTGTCGTGGATCATCGGTTGGAATATCACTAGTCGGATTTACGCAATCGAGGGCAACTTCGTCGGAACGGTCCAATCGGTCGCACGACCGGAGCTGACGACGTACTTCTCGTTCATGTACATCTACGGGTACGTGTTCATCCTCGTGTTTCCGTTCGTCGCCTACTTCGCGCTCGCGGACAGTAAGCCGTTGAAGAAGGCGGCGGTCGCGTTCGCGGTGAACTACGGTCTCGGGCTCGTCTGCTACATCCTGTTCATTTCCTATGGCCCGCGGAACCTGATACCGGACGTCGTTCATCCGCTGCTCTACTCGACGTATCCCGAATCACAGATACTGACCGGACAGGTGAACGCGAACACGAACGTCTTTCCCTCCCTCCATACGTCGCTGTCTGTCAGTTCCGCCCTGTTGGCGTACCAAACCCGGGACTCGTATCCCCGATGGACGCTCATTGCGATTCCCATGGCGGCGAGTATCATCGTCGCCACGATGTATCTCGGAATCCATTGGGCGACGGACGTCTGTGCGGGCAGTGTTCTCGGAGTTGGAAGTGTCCTCATCGCGGACCGCTACGTTTCGGACGATTCCCCGGAGTAGAAAATGGACGCACCGTATGTCAAAGTTAAGAACGGAGAGAGTTTCTAGAAATGAGACAAACGATCAGTAATTGGGATAGATAGGAAATGAATGACCAGTTTGGCGCAGTGTTGGGGGATAACAAATAGCATGGAGACACACACACCACGTTTCCAGTGAAATGGGATGAAGGGGTGGGTGGGGTGCAGATGAAATGGGGGTCGAACGGGGTATAACCGAGGATAAATGAAAATTATTTATCAATAAAGGAAAATACGAATTTGAAAGCCATGAAATCAATTGAGGGTTGAGAATTATGGGGGAATTCTGTGGACACCGCATTTCCAGTGAAAATTGAGGGTTCTAAAATTGTATTTTAGAATCGGAGAGAGACGGAATATCGAGGAGAAAGCCGGAAGGCGAGGTCAATTTACATTGTTGGAGAATCCCATTGAAAGAAGAATTTACACTGGAAACGTGGTCTCCCAAAAGGGCGAGCACCACGAAGTGAAAACACGACACTGCCGAAACGTAAGAACAACCCAGACGCACCGATCGGTAGTACAGACGGAAAACGCACCGATCGGTAGTACGGACAGAAAACGCACCAATCGGTAGTACGGACGGTAAACGCAGCGATTTCACTGGAAGTGCGGTGTCCACGGGAAAAACAGATATCGTCAAAAATGGATAGTGGTTAAACAGGGTTATCGTTCGAACACGCCCAGCCCGTAATGAGAGACTCCTAAATTAGAACACGGGAAGGACTGAAACACGATAATTCACCGGAAATGAGGTGTGCTACGACGTGAGGAATTTCACTGGAAACGTGGTGTGAATGGAACGGACGGAGAACGAATCCAGTGGACGAACCGACGGAGAACTCGATAGTTGCCGAACCAGGGACTGCACTGATCTACTCGTTATGTTAGAGGAACACACCATGTTTCCAGTGAAAGTTGACCGTGAGACGGTGAAAACGGGTTACAAGAAATAGAACCCCTATTTCGGATGCGACCACCCGTGATATTTATCACGGGTTTTAGATTATGGTGATTAACTTAATGGACTTTAACACTGTCTAGGTTTATAAATCGTTCTATTCCCTCCTATGACCTGCAGTATTATTGACTTTTTTACCGGCAATATAGTCCTGTTCCTTCTTCTACCCACCCACCCTTTCATCCCATTTCACTGGAAACGTGGTGTGTGTGTCTCGACTCAACTAGACAATCGACCAACTGAAATAACCAGCTGAAGATATATTGGGCGGCCAATGTGACCCAATATGATGGTTAACAATCATCGCGCTCGATGTCGTCCTCACATGATGCCTCTACGTCCCTATGTCATCGCTCCGCTATCGCTCCGCCATCGCTCCGATAGTAATTCGTGGGTAACGGACCGCGGAGGAAACAGACCGGACTCAGGGGAACGGTCCCGTTTCCGTCTCGATTGACGGGTACCCTCCCGGTCGGCCGTCATCCTCCCGGTCGGCCGTCATCCTCCCGGTCGACGAGCATCCGTTTTACGCCCGGAACAGTAAAGGGATTTCACTGGAAACGTGGTGTCCATGAGCGATGCCGACTCGGACGAACTCTTCTCTCGGGAGGACCTCATCTTCGCGAAAAAGGAACTCCTCGAAATAAACCATCTTCCGACTCACGGTCGAATCGTCGGTCGAGATGACGAAATCTCTGCTCTCGCAAACGCTCTGAATCCCGCGTTGTTCAACCAGTCCCCGAGCAACGTCTTGTTGTATGGAAAGACGGGAACCGGGAAATCACTCTGTGCAAAACACGTCTCTCGTCGCCTCGTCGATGAAGCGGACGAGGAAGGAGTCACCGTCGGCGTCGCCTACGTGGACTGCGCTCAAGATAGCACCGAGACACAGGCCGTCCAGACGATTGCGAGTACGACCAACACTCCGGACACGGACATCTCGATTCCCGATAAGGGTATCTCTACCTCGACATACTACAAGCGCCTGTGGCGAATCCTCGACGACCTGTACGATGTGGTCGTGATAATCCTCGACGAAATCGACAAGCTGGAGAACGACGACATCCTGATGCAACTCTCGCGTGCGGGCGAAGCGGGAAAACTCCACAACTGCAAACTCGGCGTCATCGGTATCAGTAACAAGATCAAGTACAAGGATCGGATGGACGAGCGCGTCAAATCGAGCCTCTGTGAGCGCGAATTCGTCTTTCCGCCGTACGACGCAAATCAACTGCGAGCCATCATGGAGGCTCGTAGCGACGCGTTCAAACAGGGGGTTTTGGAACCGGGGACGATTCCGCTCGCGGCTGCACAGGCCGCACAGGAACACGGGGACGCTCGCAAGGCGATCGACATCCTCCGATACGCGGGCGAACTTGCACAGGCAGAAAACGCCGAACGGGTCCGAGAGGAGTACGTGAAGAAGGCCCGCGAACGCGCGGAAAACGACCGATTTCGCGAGCTCATCCGCGGCGCGACGCCACACTCGAAATACGCGCTGCAGGCGCTTGCAATTCTTTCACTGGATAACCCCGACGTGGACGCGTTCCGAACGAGTCGGGTGTACGAAGTGTACGAACAGGTCTGCCGACAGATGGACAGCGACCCGCTTTCGACCCGCCGGGTTCGGGACCTACTCCGCGAACAGGCGTTCCTCGACGTTATCGAACAGGCACGTCAAAGCGGCGGGAGTGCGGAGGGTAGCTACACCGAACACAGACTTCTCGAAGATCCGGAAGTGGTGAAAAAGGTTCTCGTTACCGAGGAGTGAACTCAATAGGTTACCGAAGAGTGAATTCAATCGAATACAGAAGGGGATATCCTGTAGGAAATCGAACGCTTCTCTTTACTCTCGCCATCGCTTTCGGCATCGCTCGTCACAGAACGCGTGAATCCGAAATCCGGTTCCATCGTTATCGGCGACCACGGGATGCCATCGGTCGGTCTCGACCCTCGAACCGCAGTAGGAACACGTTTCGACGTTCGCTTCAGTTTTGATGTTTACTTCCGCTTTGATGTTCGCTTCCGCTTTTATCGATTCAACCGTTCGCGTGTCCCGCGTTACGAAGCATCCTTGTCCATCGTTCCCGCTCATCGCTCTGTTCTTGCTTACCACACAATTCTATTCAATTATATAATTTTCCCTTCATCTACTATCGTGGAGCAGGCAACTGAAAATTTGAGTAACTACCGAATTATTTACTATTGACTTCGCCTCTCTCCTCATCTCCCTTCTCCCCTCCTCTCCTCTTTCTCCTCCCCTTCCCCTCCTCTCCTCTTTCCCATTTTCTCTCCTTCCCATTCTTTAATTCTCCGTCAAACAAATCTGTGTACGGCTTACGTTTCGATATCCGTTCCAGATTCGGATTCGAACCCCAAGTCGCGATGAACGAATCCCAGCGTGTAGGCGGGAACCGGGTCGGCAATCCGCGCTTGCTGAACCGCTATCTGGAACGTTATTACGCCGAAGACGAGGAGTGCGAGGTTCGCTGATTGGTTGCTCGCGTAGACGAGATCGAACGTGTGTGGTTTCTCAAGTAGCGGATACAGCGGTTTGATACCCATTGGCGTGATGACATCCCCGGCGAGGTGACAACAGATGCCACCGAATCCGGTGACGAATCCGTAAAACGTCTCTTCACCTTTTCCGGCGAGTGCGAGCGGTTCAAAACGGAACGCGACGAGGGCGAGTACCCCTCCCGCGAGAAACGCGGCCCAGATGGTATGTGTAAGCCCTCGATGTGCGAGTTGTGTGATGCGAAGGTCGATATCGGGCGCGAGTCCCATCGGGAGCGCGGTTACGACTACGATCTTCGCTGCTCGTGTTTCATCCCGCGCGACGAGACCGAAAACGACGAATCCGAACACTGACAGTACGATTCCGAGGTGACCGATAGGGTTCATGCGGCCACCGTGTGCTTGACATCCCCTGACATCGAGCAGTACTTTGTATCATCCTTCCCAAAACGTACGGCTTCAACCGTGTACGCTTTAAGACCCGAATCAGCGGTGGTTGAGGACGTCCAGGGCCCCCTCTCGGTTGCCTTTCTCTCTCAGTTGCTTTTCTCTCTCAGTTGTCTTTCTTCTTGACTGCCAACGCGCTCCCGATGAGTTGCTCCGTATCCCTTCGGAGTCGCTGCGAAATCGCCGACGTGGAAATGTCGAGTTCGTGCGCGAGTTCGTTCTGTGAGATTCGACGTGGAATCTCGTAGTACCCGCACTCGAAGGCCATCCGAAGTAGTTGCTTTTGTTTTTCAGTCAGCCCCACGACGTCCGTCTCCTCGTGATCCGTCGCGTTCCCGAGTTGGTTGACGCGAAACGTTACGTCGTTTTCCAGGCAATATTCCCGGAACGAAACGAGCGCTTGTCGAGTCGGTATCTGCATTCGGACGACCCAGCCGCCATCACCGCTCTCCACGTCGAGAATCCGCGCGTCGAGTTCGGGACATCGTGGCGCGATGAGCTCGACGGTAGAAATCGGTTCGAGTCGGTACACGCGACGACCTTCGTACGTTTCGACTAACACCGGGTCGGTGACCGTGTAGTCTTGCTGTAGTTCTCGCTCGAACGTCTCGAACTCTTCACCGCGGACCGAGATGAAGAGGTGCTTCGGCGTCGTTCCGGTCAGGTGTTCGGTTTCGATGGTGACGTCGGTGACGGATTTGATAGTAGGAGAAAGAAGCAGGTCCGGACCTGAGAGAGATACTTCGGCGATAATATCATACAGTTGCCGTTTGATGCCCGTTTCGTCGCTGTTCGTCACCATTGATGTCGATTTCGTCAAACTGTCAGGGTGTGGCTGATTAGTGACATTGTTGGATTCTCCGCTCATCTCTTTTGTATATAATTAACGGCCGACTGATGGATGTTATAGCTATATTTGTAGCCAGTTTCCCCCCGTCCTTCAATATGTATAAATCCGGTCTGATATTCATCGGTCTTCGAACAGCGCGGTAAGCAAGTTTCGTTCCGATGCACGCAGATGACGGTTGAACGTCGGTTGTGAGACACCGAGCGATTCGGCGATTTCCTGCCCGGTACTTTCGCGCGGCCATTCGAAGAACCCACTCCAGTACGCCGTTTCCAGCGCTTCCGATTGACGGTCGGTGAGTCTGTGTCGTAACTGCGCTCGAAAGTCCTGTTCCGTCTGTACCGGGCGATTTCGCTTTCGTCGAGCGATGAGTTCCGTGTTGTCGTAGTGATTTTGAAACGTCTCGACGAAGCGCCGAACGTCGGCCGTCTGTGGGAGTTCGACCGTGAGTCTCGCTTCCGAGCCTTCCGCGGTCGCAGCCTTCGGAACTGCACCGTGGTCGAGCAACAGGGAAATCACGTTTGACCCTGTTATCGTACATTCGAACAAATCCCGCTCGTCGTCTCCTGTGACGTGTCGAATGTCGTTAATGACGAGTGATTGGTCGGAAAACGAGACCACCGATTCCGGAGTGGTCCCCTCCGTCGTGAAAAATAGCCGAAGTGTATCATCCGTCTCGCGGATGACGCTCTCGAACTCGAAGCGACAGTCGGCCATCTGAACGAACTTGATGAGCGTGAACTGCGGGTCGCACACTCGAAACTCCAATTCGACGGCACTGTCGCTGACTAGTGCTTTTTTGCTCTCGACGGCGTTGATGGCGTACCCGGCACCTTTCCCAATATCTTCGAGCAGTGCTTGTTCCGCGTCGTTGAACACGTCCGGGTTGCCAGTGTAGACGGTGAGGACGCCGTAGACGCTTCCACCGTAAATGAGCGGAACGCTAACCGCGGCCCTGTATCCTCTCTTCAGGGCTTCCTGTCGCCATGTTTCGTACGGTGGGTTGCCGAGCAAGTCGTCGTCGATTGCCGGCTCTCGTGTCCGAACTGCCCGCCACGCGGTCGTTTGGGCGGTTTCGCTGTTCGTCTCCGAGAGTTCGTCGAGAAATGTCTGTTCGTCTCCGACCCACGTTCGTCCGGTGAGTTCGTCGGTCGTCGCGTCGTACTCGCCGATCCATGCGAACCGATACGGGGACGAGTTCGTCAACCGTTTACAGACGTCGTATTCGATATCGCTCCGAGTATCCGCTTCGACGAGTGCGACGAGGATGTCTCGAATCACCGCTTCTCGACGTTGGGTGCGTTCGAGCGCCGTCTCCGTTTCCGATAGCGCCGCCTCTTGCGTGGTGAGTTCCCACTCGCGGTCGAGACGGGTGAACGCCGTTTCGGCGTTCGAAATTACCATCTCAACCAACGTCGCCTTCGTTCTGTTGGCGTCGGTCTGCGTCTCCTCGGCGACTATCAACGCTCCGTGCCGACCGAGTGGAAAGGCGATCTGACGAGTATCGTTCGCTTCGTCGTTACTGTACTCGGTACGCCGTTCGCCCTCCAGAAAGGCTCGCCAGCCCAATCCACCGTCGGTGTCGAACAGCCGTTCGTCGGGTTCGGAGACGCCTTCCCACGCAACCGGCCGAAGCGCGCCTTGTTCGCTATCGTATCGCGCGACGATAGCGGCCGAGTAGTCGAGGTCCGACTGTGCTATGTCGACGGTCATCTCGGCCACTCGGTCTTCCGTTTCGGCGTCCATCAGCCGTTTCAGTGAATCCTGTACCGCCGAGAGCCGCTTGCGATGACGTATCCGATTCCCGAGACGGTTTACCCGCTGTACTAACGCCTGTCCCTCGCCTGTGAAAGGAATCCACTCCGCTAACTCCCTGTCGAGAACGTCTCGGACGGTCTCGTCCACCCTCTCGGATACGAGGAGGCGTGTAGTAGACGGAGACGACCGTCGAACGTCCTCGAAAAACGACATTACATCCGTATCGTGCGTAGTCGTACAGACAACGCAATCAGCCATCTCGAGTATTTCGTCGGAGATGGGAGTCGTTGCGGTTTCGACGAGGACGTTCGACCGCTCTCGAAGCGTCGTTATCACTCTCTCGTCGTCAGCCGGGGGTACGAAGAGGATACGAACTGCTTCAATCATTGTTTTTCTTCGCTGAAGGGATACCTTGTACGACCGGCGATACTACCTTATTCTTCCGATTCCAGGCAGTTACCGCAGGGTCGATGTTTGACGGCCAATCCGACCAATCTATCTGTACACCCTTCTATGAGCGAAATTTGTAGCCGGACTACCTTAAACCCAGAAATCTATTTCAGATGGTTTCAGATCGTTTCAAACTCCATCAATGTACGGCAGTCAGCTTCTATCGCGGATATCTCGAAGCTGAATTTTGAATTTCATATCTCTGTGACGTATAGGTGTACCGCCTGTCGTCAACCGACAACGGCATACCTCTCTGTAATCTGAATAGAATGGATTCTCCAATTATCATTCGAATCACGACCCCTCGCTTTTTATCCACTTCGTGATTTTCAACCGGTCGCTCGATTCGTTCCTGGCGGATCCACTCTCCCCCGGTACCAAACCACTTCCCATTACGAATCTAAGCGGATGTGATGTCGATCTCCGGGAAATCGCATGACGGCGTTGACTTTTCCCTATTTAAACTCTATTTCGATATACTAATTCCCTCGCGGTGGTCTCGCGCTGTTGCTGTCTTCGTCAGCCATCAAAATTTTTCCAGTCAACCCGGCGTCGGTTTGCTAGCGATGGGATGCGGTCGCTCTCGTGTTTACTACGGTGAGAATTCGGTACCGATAGCTATCGCTCGCGCCTCGTCCAGTTCTCCGATACTTCTATGTAGGAATTAGTCGGCGTGAGGGGCGACCGTTTCGGTCTCCTCGCTCATCATACTCGTCGTGAGATCGTTTGCCAGTTTGAGCACTGCTTCTCGGTGGTCGTTTTTCGAATGGTGAATAGAAGTTGGCCGCGTCGTTTGTTCGTCGTATGCCGAGAGGTCGAAAGTAGAATCGGTCTGTGTCTCAAACCGGTTTCGTACTTCCGAAAGCAGTCCGTGCAGATGAATAAGCTCTTGTTTTTTCATCCCGACGACAACTAATGACCGAACCCCTATAGTATTTCCTTGAGACATCCTCGCATACGATGACGTGCGGAATCGGACGGAGCATTTCGTCTCCGTTTTTACCCGCCGAATACTGATTGTGAAAAAGAAAAACTCGGTAGCAGTTTTTTTGCGTTATCGGTGAGCGCCCTGAACCCTGACTGTCTCGGATTCGGTTGTTCGACGGACGGTTCTGGGAGCGACCCAACTGGGGCTATCCGAGGGCGGATCATTCGTCGAGAGGGGGACTGGTGTTTTCCTCGGTTGCGGTCACGCTTTCACCCGCTAAATTCTTCGTACGACACCGACTCCTCTTCGAGGATCGGCTTCGTCTTCGGAACCTCTCCGTCCGGTGGCATACTGCCGTCGGCAGGGCCGCCCGGTTTTCCGACAATGATGCGTCCGACCATTCCGAGCGGCTTGTGAGGAATACAGTAGTAATCGTGCGTTCCGACGGCGTTGAACGTGTGTTCGTACGATTCGCCTTTTTGGAGAACTTTGCTTCCCCACGCGGGGGCATCCTCGGGAATCCGAGTGGTTTCGGCGTAGATGTTGTCTGGGTGGTAGGCCGACGCCGAGTGGTTGCCACTCTTCACGACGAACGTCACGCTATCGCCCGGTTTGAGATACAACCCGATCGGGTCGAAGTACGACCCGTTTCCATCGGTTTTCATCTCTACCGTGGTCGTTCCGCCTTCTGGACCGGACGTCGGCGTCGCAATCTCGTCGTCCCCGTTGAGCGTCGAACAGCCACCGAGCGCCGCGACGCCGACTGTGGCGACGAACTGTCGTCGATTCATACCGATTGAATTTCGAGTGTATAATAAGTGGGTTCCGATGTGGCCAGTGCGCCAGTCGCCCGTCTGCCGTTCATTCTTCCGCCGCTCATCTTTCCGCCGATAACCCGTCTGCCGCTCTTTTTATGCTCATACCGACCGAAGTGCTAACGGGATGTTGGGACAAACAGGGCGATTCTGGGTGGGTGCGGCTCTGTTCCTGATCGGTGCCGTGCTCCTCTTCGAGAATTTCGTTCCCGGCGTGAACGCACCGCTGATACTGGTCGCGATCGGGGTGTTGGTACTCGCCGTCGGAACGCTCATCATCGCTGTTGCACGCCGACAGCGCCCCGTCTGAACTCGGTGCATGGTCGCTGTGCTGTCGCCACCGGTAGGTAGTGGCTTCGTTGGCACGTCGCCCCCGTCGTCGAACTGCGCTTATCGTACGCGTCAAGCACTTCCCACGTCCCGTCAAAACTGTCCATCCTCTCAAAACCATCAAAACCATCAAAACCATCAAAATCATCTATCCTGTCCACTTGTTACCATGCCTCCTATTCCACTCGTTACCACTCCCACTCGACCTAACTGAACTAGCAGAACTGTAACAATCGACAAAACAATCATAGCTGTCCAAACTATCAAAACCGCCCGCCCCCTCCAGATACGCCCGTTTCTCTTCGCCAGTTTGTATAGCAAAACTAGTTTTGATAGTTCTGATGGTTTGGATCCTGTGGCTATATGCTATTTTTAGCGTCTGTAACGTCGTTTTATAGGTTTATTTGTGAACGTCTGACGCGGTTTTATGTTGTTTGGACGGTTTTGCGGTTTTGTATGTCCGACACAGCCAAAATTGCCGTCTCGAACCAGAAAGGCGGGGTCGGGAAGACGACTGTGGCGATCAACGTCGCGGGAGCGTTGAATCAGCGAGGGCACGACGTGCTCTTCGTCGACCTCGACCCACAGGGGAACGCCACTGAAGGGCTCGGATTGGAGGCCGAGTACGAGGCACAACCCCCGACCCTGTTCGATGCGCTGACCGACCACGAGGAACGCGAGGACGTCGATTCGCTCATCGTCTCCCACGAGGAGATGGACGTGCTTCCGAGCAACATCGACATGACCAGCGTCGAGCCGGAACTCACCATGGCGATGCGTGGTCGGGAACGGCTGACGCAGGTCCTCGATGCGCTCGATGCTGACTACGACGTCATCATCATCGACTGCCCGCCGTATCTCGGAAACCTCACCGATAACGCCCTGCTCGCCGCCGGAAACGTTCTCATTCCGGCGCTCGCGGAGTCGACGAGCAAGCGCGCGTTGGAAATCCTGTTCGACCAGATGGAAGTCCTCGAAGCGGAGTACGACACGCAGATTCGTGACCTCGGACTCGTCGCCAACCGCGTCGAGACGACCAACGAAGCGGACGCGATGCTCACGTGGTTCGACGAGGTGTTCACCGACATCCCCGTCTGGGAGGTCAGAAAACGGGTGACGCTCCAACGTGCGTTCTCGGCCGGTTGTTCTCTGTTCGAAGTCGAGGAGGAGTGTGATATGACCGCCGTGTTCCTCACTATCGCCGAGGACCTCGAACGGCAGTTCGGATCGATGGAGATGTCCGCATGAGCGACGAGAGCCGCGCCGACCGTCTCCGTCGCCGTCGCGCGCAGCGTGACAAACAGTCCGCGGCGTCCGAATCCACCGAACCGGCCGACTCGGTGTCGGGAGGTGAAACGGGTGTGGCGTCCGACCCGTCGGAAACCGACGATGAAACCGACGACGCCGATTCCACCGCGTCTGAGAGCGTCAAGGAAACTCGCGTCGGGACCTACATGTATCTCCCCGAAGAGCAGCGCTCCGAGCTGAACTTCCGCTACAAGGAGCTTAATCTCGCCTACGAACGAGCGGTCGGCGAGGAACTGGAGAAAAATCGCCACTTCTATCCACTGGTCGTTCAGGCCGGTCTCGAGGCGCTCGACGGTATCGACGGCGAGGCGATTCGGGAGCGCCTGGACCGTTTCGAGTGAATTAGGAATCTCCGCGTTGAACGCCGTCGCTTTTCGGTTCGGGAAACGGTCGAGGACCGTGAGAAGCAGCGTCGCTACTGTTCGAGGAGCGCTCGAATCTCTTCCTCGCGTTCATCGTTCGTGATGAACTTCCGGAACCGCCACTCGAACGAGTCGAGCAGGACCGCGATTCCGTCGTCGGTGATGGCGTACTCGTTCGTTCGCTTGTCCAGTTCGCTCTTCTCGACCAGTCCACGCTCGATGAGCGTGTCGAGGTTGGGGTACAAGCGACCGTGGTTTACCTCCTCGTCGTAGTAATCTTCGAGCTCGCGCTTGATGGCGAGACCGTATCGAGATTCCTCCGAGAGTACTATCAGGACGTTCTGTTGGAACGCGGTGAGGTCGCGCGCGGTTTCCACGTTACTAACGGTTTCTGCCTCTGACATGGTAGTATGGTGTGATATTCATTGACAGAGGATATAAAACTTCCTACTCCAAGCAATATTTATGAATTCTATTATAAATATTATATAACAGCAATCCTCTGGCCAAAGATAATTGTGTTATTCTGGCTGTTATTTGGGGCGATAGTTAATCGGATTGAACTCTCCCGTAACTCTCAATGCTTGCTTTTTGGCCGTTAGATAAGTACCTGTCGGAAAGAGTGTGACGAAATAATACAATACTATTCGATTGTTGGCTTGTTGTCATTCGACTGCCTCTAACTGCTCTCCATCAGTCTTGGGCGGCGTCGATCGATGCAATTCGGCTTCGACTTCTTTGAGCGTGGATTCGGCCTCGTCTATCGGCTCGTCTAACAGGTCTAACTGTATCTGTAGGTCACAGTCACGGCAGTACGCATCGCCCACGATTCCCTTCTCGTCGTCCTGCCAGATATCGACACGAAATCGTCGATTGGTACACTCCGCCGATGGACATTCGACCTCCCCAGAATTTAACATCGATTCGAGATTGTCCTCGACGAGTTCAATAATATCAATCATAATGCCGAATCAGTCACCGAAATGCTTAAACTTGCTTGCAAATATCGCGTATGATAATCGATTCTGACATCCTCTATATCTGCAACGGTGTCGGAAAACACGCCTATCATATAATTTAGCTGGTGTATAACAAAATAGATACCACTCTTCGTCTCCGGTACGCCCAAGACGGGCGTCCCATGTGCGTTACGGTAACCGACTCGCTCGGCGTTGCCGGAGGCGATGGCCGTGGGCTGGCATCCCACCTTGTGTCTCCATCCTCCTACGAAAGTTCTCCTTCCGGGCGGGCGTTTCCGTTCGCTTTCGATGAAATGTTCTGATGTCCTTCAGCACGTTCTACTCGTCGGTATCTTTCGTCTCGGCGAACAGCGACGGAGTGAACCTCCGTCCCGATTCGCATGGAAATATCCAACAATGTGTTCTCCCCCAGCAGCCACGCCCGAGGGAGAGGGAGAATGCCAGACGTTCACACAACTCCTATCGTCTCGCGTCCGATGTCCAAACGGCGTCACGTGATATTCGAGTCAAGTAGATTCAACCGGAATCCACTGTCCGATGACGGACGCGTCTACGCTCGTCGAATTCCCTGAGATCCGACGGCGCCAACCGGTCTCGCGACTAGTCGAAGACGCCGACCGTGTGTAAAAATTCGGCTGGATGTGTGAAGTGCTTAAACGCCTAGTGGATACCGAGGGCTTCGATCTGCTCTTGGTACCGGTTTCGGATGGTGACTTCCGTCACCTGTGCGACGTCAGCAACCTCTCGTTGGGTCTTTTTCTCGTTACACAGAAGCGAGGCGGCATAAATCGCGGCGGCGGCGTAACCGGTCGGCGATTTCCCGGAGAGAAGCCCCTGTTCCGCGGTCGTATCGATAATCTCGTTCGCTTTGGACTGCACTTCTTCACTGACACCGAGGTCGGAACAGAATCGAGGAACGTACTGCTTCGGGTCGACCGGCTTCATTTCGAGGCCGAGTTCTTGGGAGATGTATCGATATGTTCGACCGATCTCCTTCTGATCCACCCGTGAGACCTCCGCGACTTCTTCGAGGCTTCGTGGGATACCCTCCTGCCGACAGGCGGCGTACAGCGTGCTCGTTGCGACGCCTTCGATGGAGCGTCCGCGAATCAGGTCTTCGGCCAATGCACGTCGGTAGATGACCGACGCGACTTCGCGTACCGACCGTGGGACACCCAGCGCGGATGCCATCCGGTCGATTTCGGAGAGCGCGAACTGCAGGTTGCGCTCGCCCGCGTCCTTCGTCCGAATGCGCTCTTGCCACTTGCGCAGTCGGTGCATCTGACTTCGTTTTTCCGACGACAGCGACCGACCGTACGCGTCCTGGTTCTTCCAGTCGATGGTCGTGGTCAGTCCTTTGTCGTGCATCGTCTGCGTGGTTGGCGCTCCCACGCGCGACTTGCTCTGGCGCTCGCTATGGTTGAACGCGCGCCACTCGGGCCCGCGGTCGACGTGATCTTCTTCGACGACCAGTCCACAGTCGTCACAGACGAGTTCGGACTGGTCCGCACTGTTAACGAGGTTTTTCGACCCGCACTCGGGACATCCCGTGACCCCCTCCTCCTCCTCGGTTTCGGTTTGCTCCGCGCGGCGCTCCCGTTGGCGAGTGGACCGTTTCATCAACGTTCTATACTCAATGCAAACATTTAAATCCCCGGATGGTACCTCATGCGTGTCTTTCAGCTACCATAGATATCCTCATCCTGAAAACACGTAGACCGCGGCGTGGTCCGGTTAACGTCTCTATTATCTGTACTGCCGATGGCCTAATTTAGCTCTCACGTGGACTTCGCCAAGCGCGAGATTTCGACCATCGTATCGTTGCTGTCGGGGTTCGAATCTCGGAAGGTCCAGGAGCGGTCGAACGTCATCCCTTCGTCTTGTCCTTTCATCAGCAGCTCGTCGAGCGCGAGTTTGAAATCGGCGGCCGTCGCCTCCTCGGATACGGATGGTTGACTCGGCGTCGGCTCGGCTAGTTCGGGTCGCGGGGCGAGGCTCGTTATCTCCACCATCACGTCGTCGTGTTTCTCGTGGCGGAAGGTCCACGAGCGGTCGAGTTCTACGTCGTTGTCTCGTGCCGTGGAGACGAGGACTTCGAGGGTTCGCTCGAACTCCTCTGGAGAGGCTGCCCAGGCGGGTATGTGGTTTGCCTGGCTCATTTCGATTTCTCCTACGCACATACCCTACATAAACTCGGAATGCCGTCCCGTCTAGTTTCGGTCCTTCTCACCGTTTGAAACAGTTCGAAACGGTCTGGGAGCGCGTCACCGGTTTATTATCGCTCCTGATTTTGATGGTGAATGTCATGAGTGCGAGGGAGAAACTCTCGATCCAATCCGACGGACGGGTTTCCGTCGACGAGTCACCCGTCGAAAACGAGCTATCGACTGATGACGTGTTCCACCTGCTACAGAGTCAGCGACGCCGCGCTGCGATTCGCTATCTCTGGGATACGGACGGACCGGTCGAGATGCGCGACCTCGCGGAGCAGGTCGCCGCGTGGGAAAACGATACGACCGTCCACGCGCTCACCTCGGACGAACGTCAGCGAGCGTACATCCCGTTGTACCAATCTCACCTCCCGAAACTCGACGAAGAAGGGGTCATCGACTACGACAAAAACCGGGGTATCGTGAAGAAAACTCCCCTCGTGTCACAGTTAGAACGCTACCTCGATGCCGGCCGCGGCCCCGACATCGAACCCGAGGATGAGGAGCGTCGATGGAATGCGTACTATCTGACCGTTTCCCTCTTCGGGTCGGTTCTGTTCATCGGTGCCGCTTTTCGATTTCCGCTTTTGTCCCTCGTTCCCAGTCTCGCTGCTGTGACTTTCGTTCTCGCCGCGTTTTGGTCCGTTTCGGTTACTCACTCGCTTTCCGTGTGATTCCTACCCGTGGTTACCGTGATTTATCCAGGCAGTTCTCGCAGATATCTACGCTCGCTTGGAGATAGGTTCCCTTTTCCTCCAACTCCATTTCGATGCGTGTTACTGGGACGTAATCCTTACAGTACGCGCAACGTTCGATAGCGTCCACCCGGTTTGATATGTCGTGGTTTCTCGGCATAGTGTGCGTTTCCCGTCTCTACCCGACGGCCATCAGATGGAGTATGAAAAGGAACCCCCCAAAAGGTATGCGTTAGTATTTCCGTGTTTTAAGTACAAACGACCTGTAAGGGGGGAAAAGGGGTCGGTCGTTAGTCCGCGAGTTCGGCGCTTTCTTTCTCGCTGACGTACTTCGATTCCCATTCACGACGCGCTTCGATCTCCCGCTGTCCGCGCCGGGTGAGGGTGTAGTAGTTGGTTCGACGGTCCACTTGCCCCTTCTCGACCAATCCTTTGTCGACCAACGTATCGAGGTTCGGGTAGAGCCGGCCGTGGTGGATGTCCTTCTCGTAGTAATCTTCGAGCTCTTCTTTGATGGCGAGTCCGTGTGGTTCGGTCAACCCGTTGATGACGTACAACAGGTCTCGCTGGAAGCCAGTCAGGTCGTACATGTTCGGCTCGATGTTATGTCTACAGGGTATTAGTTAAGTGCATGATAATGCCCTCCTCAGGCGATGAAAAACGGATTAAACGGTTCGTTTGAAACTAGACAATTCTACCATCATTACAAAGTTTCATCATAATAGCCGCGTTCGTGTAATCCGTCACGAACTATCCGTTTACCCTCGGCCAAAGATAATATATGCGACGAGTCATCACGTGGCTACAATATGAAGAAACAGGAGCTGATCCACGTTCACGGCTTACTCGCGGCGGTTCGAAACCAGTACGAGGAGCGGAGTGGACGAACGGTAGACCTATCCGAGTACGAGCAAACTGGGGTAAAACCGACATCGATACATCATTCGAAAACCGCCCATCAGGAGGCCATCTTCGCACTCGTTGACTGCCTCACTGACACGATGGCGGCGGAAGAAAAACAGCTAACATCACACGCTGACTGATCGGTGCCATACTGGTTCGGTGCGTCGTCGTTTCGGTCCCGTCTATCCTTCGCGCGCCGTCCACCCCGACATGAATTGGGCGAGCGTTACGAACGAAAACATGGCGATGATGATGGCGCCGATAGCGACGCTCGGGAGCGTGGCGAGGACGGGGATGCCAAGGACAGCACCGGCGAGGACGATGGTGCTGAACGTCGAAACGCCGAGGTAGTAAAATTCCCACGGTGGTTCTCGACCGATCTCCTCGTGGTCGGTTTCCTCCGCTTCGACGGAGAGATACCGGTCGAGTTGGTCCGCAAGTTTCGTCCGTTTGACCGTCCCGCGGCTCTGGTCGTAGTCGATGATTCCTTCCTCGTCGAGTTTCGGCAGGTGTGACTGATAAAGTGGAATGTACACGCGCTGGCGTTCGTCCGAGGTGAGCGCCTGCACGGTCGTGTCGTTCTCCCACGCGGCGACCTGCTCCGCGAGGTCGCGCATCTCGACCGTCCCGTCGCGTCCCTTGAGATACCGTAGTACGTGACGCCGACGAGGCGTTTGAAGGAGGTGGAAGATTTTATCCTTTGAGAGCTCAGTCTCGGCACTTACTTCCGGAACGGTATGCGTTCCTCCATCATTGGTGTGAACTTCTGTAGCGCTCATGACGGCTGAATTATCGCTAGAATAGGTAATAAACCAATAATGCGCTCCCAATTTGTTGCGAACGGTTGTGATGGCTTGTTATGCCGCTTAGCACACCTATAAGTTGTGTGGTCGTATTACTTGTCATTTATACTAAAATTACGTGAACTAACATGTGTGGGAGTGTCACTATCCTCGACACTACCGCTAGAAAACACCGCTCTCTGGCCTTGTACGGGTGGTTTTACGACAGTGGTTGGTTCCTTCTATGACCCGTCTGTCCGCACTTGTCGGACCGTATTGTCCAATTACTGGCCGTACTATCTCTCGATTGGTCTATATTGTCGTACGAGATGTCTGCTGAAACAATTGTGGACGATGTTCCTCTCTTGCCCTCTCGTCTGTTAATTCCAACATTAAAATTATGAAATTTAAAGATTCGATTAATCGCCCTATAGTAAACAGGGAACGAGACGTAGAAAGATACGCCCAGCGCGGAGGCGGGGTCTTACAATATCCGGCCGCGAGGGTCGTTAGCGCTCATGACTCCAATACCCCTCGTGCTCAGTTCTCTATCCACGAGCGGCGTCGAACGGCGTCCTGTCTTGCCCTTCGACGACCCACGTAATCGGTGGTCGGTGTGACATCCCGGTTGAATCTTAGCCCATGTTCGATTCCCGAAAGTTTAATGTGACGTAATGAAATACCACAACCGAGTTCGGGTTCCTCGACAATGGCACATGGCGCATCTAACTCCGATGGCCCTCTCAACGAACCGGACGGCTCGTCGAAGGGCGCTGCACAGGACGATTCCGCTCTTTCCGCTCCACCGAGAACTCTCTTTGCCGAAATTTTTGTCTCACATGGGCGTCTCATTCTCGTTCCGACGATAGAATCGTCCCCTGAAGTGACCATTCAGATGGAAGAAACGCCGATGGCCGACGGCTCGCTTTTGTTCGTTTCCGTCGTCGGGGACGATTTTTCCCCGTTCGAGCGATCGCTCGAGACGGATGCGACCGTCCGTGCGGCGACACTTTTCTCCGCCGCCGCCGACCGGCGCGTGTATCGGATTCGGCCCGAATCGGATGTCGTTCCGTTCCTCCCTACCGCCGCCGACCTCGGTATTCGCGTCCTCGACGTAAAGAGCGGCACCGGTGGTTGGGTAATCCGTATCCAGATGCTCTCGCGTGAACCGCTCATCCAACTCCGGGAAGCGTGTCTGGAGCACGGGATCACGTTCCGTGTGCGGCAACTATTCGATGCGGACCCGAACACGGACCCTGACGGCGCTCGGCTGACCGGTCGCCAGCGCGACACGGTTCTCACCGCGTATCAATCGGGCTACTACGACGTGCCCCGTGGTATCTCACAGGGCGAACTCGCCGAGGAACTCGACGTCTCTACGTCGGCGATTTCGCAACAACTTCGGCGTGCAACCCGGCAGCTTATCGCCAGTACGTTTGCCGTCGAACAGGATTAGGCTTCGAACGGGGATTTCGACGCTTCCGGTTCGGACCCGTTGAGGAAGACGAGATTCCCGCGTCCGATTTGTACCCGTGTTATCTCGTCGTTTTCCTCCATCTTCGAGAGTTTTCTGCTCACGGTCGATTTCGACCACGAGGTTTCGGTCGTGATATCCGCCTGCTTCATCCGGCCGCCGTACTGGATGAGGAGCGACCGAATTCTCTCTTCGTCGGTGAGCATCTCCTCGTCGGCCAGATTTCCGACCGGCGGCTGTTCTGGTTCCCGTCTTTGTTCCGTTTGTTGGGGTGATTCTTCCGTGGTGGTTGCCACGGTCGTTTCCCCTTTCTCATCTTCCGGTTTCTTTCGCTCGAACAGCCCGGACAGGACGGAACGGATGGAAGAAAGCGGTCCGTCGCTCGGCTTGTCGTTCGATTCGGCGGACTCTTCGGTTTCGTTCGATTCGCTCGCCTCGTCGTCCGGAGAGTAGGCTGGAGTGGTCGTCCACTCGGCACCGTTGTCGGAAATCTCGACGACGACATCGAACAGCGTTTTCAGGGTATTCGTCGTCTCGGGGTCGTGAATGTCGGGGTCCATCTGGAAATAGCCGATGCCCCCCGCGGCCTGTATTCGGTGAGTGAGTATGTGGAGATATCGGAATGCGGTATCGAAATCGACGTATTCGAGGAGGACGGTCAGCGTCTGTACCGAGACGACCGGCTGCGTTTCCCCGTTCGACCACTCCTTCAGTCGGTCGCTCAACGGGACGATTATCTCCATCGGGTCGGTCGGATCGACGACCTCCGTCGTCACGGTGTTGGACGTCTGTTCGTCGTACGTTTCGGACTGTGCCATCCCGCTCGCGTGGATGAAACGAACCTCTCGCGGTGATCTGCCCACGCTCCGTTCCCAGTCCCCGAGCCACTGTCCCGGTGGTTGCGTGTAGGTGACGGCCGCGAGACTGACGTTTTCGGGTCGCGTCGAAGCTACGAGCTCCATATGTGCCCGGTTGCCATCAGGCGTAAGAGGGGCGAGGACGAGAACGTTTGACGCTCCCTGGAGATCTTCTTCTATTTTGCGGACGTTCATTTATTCCATTTCCCAATATATAATTTTATTTTTACATTACCGAGGCTATTTTGCATGCTAAATACACTGGAACTCGATATCAATGTATTGCTCTCCTATACTATCCCCTAATATACGTTTGTATTCTTGGTCGTTGAATCCCCAGCCGTTCCATCATCTTTGGCCGATTTTTTATAGAAATTCGAACCGTTTTTGTCTCGTCGTTTTCGGCGCAAGTGTGAGGATATTCCGCAAGACGTTCGGATAGACATGGAGGTGTACACGTGCCTTCCCCGTCGCCTCGTACCCATCTATCGTTATTCATACCTGCGAGCCGTTGTGACAACCCGTATTCGTTATAAGCCATACAGTAGCCTACCCTAAAGCCAGTGTGTGACTATTACCATCCCTTATTAGCTACCCGGTTGTCAAAAAGCATTGGCTTGCAAATGCAGGTACTATCCTTCATGTCGCAGTGTGTTCGTGATAAGATTTGCATGCCCACGGCGTAATCGTGTCGAAAGTGCGTTCGGTGATATGTCGAGTTCCCCGGCCACGTGTTTCAACGTCGCTCCACGAGGGACGCTGAAGTAGCCGGAATCGAGCGCCGTTACCAGTGCTTCCCGCTGTTTCGGCGTCACTTCGTACTTCCCGAACGCGTTCGGATGTCGTGATTCGTACATTCGAATCAACTGAAACGAGAGGTCGTAACTCGAACAGTAGTCGTGGAACTCCGTCAGCGACGACTCGCTCGGAAACAACAGTTTGAGATACCAGTCGTTTCCATCGCTCGTCGCCTCCAGAATGCTAGCTTTCAACTCCGAGACGGCGTGACCGACGGTCCCCGTGCGCTGCCGCCACGAGACGCGATAGAACCGTTCGTTGTCGTGGTTTTCGAGCAACGTTATTGTCTCGACGGTTACGTCCTCGCCGAGTGCACGCTCGAACCGCTCGACCGATTCCCCGCTCGCCCAGAAATACGGTGTCACGTACTCGCTGTCCGCAACGACGCGCTCTATTTCGACGTGAATATCGGAGATTCGCTCCAGCGTCTCGTGAAGGATGAACTCCTCCGATGGCACGGCGAACTCGGTCAAAACGCTCATCTCTCTAGCCGAGGCATGCGTTCGGGGATATTGTAGTTACCGGCGGCTCACTCGGTTTCTCTCCGCCATCTTTAGAACCCCTTCCGAAAAACTTTTATAAAAATGCGATCCATCGGTTTATTGATTGCAAGACGAGTGAGTGTCGTTTATGGATTATATTCGAAGCCGCTGCCGGTGTATGAATCGCAACCTTACATTTGATATAGCAACGGCAGTGAACCTCAACGCAACCAATGTCTGACGAGCCAACTGTTCTCATCGTTGACGACGAACATGCTATCACTGACTTACACGCACGCTGGCTCGAAGATTCCTACGAAGTCCGGAAGGCGTACAACGGAACCGAGGCTCTAGAAACTATCGACGAGGACGTCGATATCGTTCTTCTCGACCGTCGGATGCCCGACCGCTCCGGGCAGGAGGTTCTCGACGAAATCCGCGAGCAGGCGTTCGACTGTCGGGTGGCGATGGTGACCGCCGTCGAACCGGATTTTGACATTCTCGAACTCGGATTCGATGCCTACATCTGTAAACCGGTTTCCGACCCGGAACAGCTCCGTGAAATCGTCGCGTCGCTCGAGACCCGCTCGACGTACGACTCGCAAGTACAGGAACTGCTTGCGCTGTCGTCGAAGAAAGCGGCGCTCGAAGAACGCAAGGAATCGGACGAGTTGTCGAAAAACGAGGATTACACCGAACTCGAGACGCGGTTAGCATCGCTTCGAAACGAGCTTTCGTCCACGGCTATGGAGTTGGACGACGACGACCTTCGTGCGGAGTTTCACGGCCGCAACGACTCGGGGTCCAAACTCATGAAATCCGCAGAGGGGGGGGACGCGTCGGAGTCCAGAGACTAAGGGTTCCGAACGTGCGGTTGTGTCGGATAGTCGATTAAATTGTGAATCTCGGTCATGAATCCACTACGAAAATAACATCTATGATACTGGCCTCCACGGCGCGTCTCCAGAGGGGTTTCGCGTCATCTCCTTTGAGACACTCCGCGTTCCGACGGCTCCGTTTGGCCGACTACGTACGGGAACGATAACATGAGCGAAAATCGGTCGGCATCCAGTCAGGAGTCGGTCACGAAGGGGAGTATCCTTCTGCTTATCGACCACCGCCGAAACCGTCGTTTGTTGGCCGACTGGCTCACGTCGGAGTACGAAGTGGTGCTTCCGAAACACGGCGTCGATACGTCGTTCGACCTGTGTATCGTCGACGAAGCGTCGTTCAGTCGCTATCGTGACGAACTCGAAGCCAAAAAGGAGGCGTCCCTCCCGACGTTCCTTCCCTATCTCCTCGTCACATCGACGAATTCCCCGGCGCGGACGCCGGAAGTGTGGCAGGGCGTCGACGAGGTTATCACGACACCCATCGAGAAGGCGGTGTTACAGGCGCGCCTGGACGGATTGCTCGAACGGCGGCGGCTTTCCGTCGAAATCGAGCGGGAGAAAGAACAGAGCGAACATCGGTTCCGAACGCTGTTCCAGACGGCCCCCGACCCCGTGTTCGTTCTCGATGCGGACGGAAGGATTCAGTCGGTAAACGACGCGTTTTGTCACGTTTCCGGACGCAACCGGTCTGCTGTTCTCGGCGAACGGCTCGAAAACATCGATGCGTTCCCCAACGATTCCATCGACGAACTCACCGCGGATATGCGCGAACGGAAGCGAGGTAACTCCTCTCCGTACTCGGTGACGTACATGACCCCGGACGGGGAAAACCGCTACGCCGAAATTAACACGACGCGGATGCGTTTCGACGAGGAGAACCCGGAAATCATCGGCATAATTCGGGACGTGACCGAACACAAGCGCCGAAAGCAGGAACTACAGCGCCAAAACGAGCGCCTCGACGAGTTCGCCAGCATGCTCGCCCACGAGCTCCGCAATCCCCTCGGTATCGCCCAGGGGTACCTCCGCGTTGCGAGGGCGGAAGACTCCGAGGACGCCTTCGAGGAGGTCAGCGGTGCGCTCGACCGAATGGAACGGATGATAAACGAAATGCTCGACCTCGCGCGCAAACCCGATGCGCTCACGGAGAAGGAGGTGACGGAGTTTCACGAAATCGTCGAGGACGCGTGGTCACGTGCCGCTCCGCCCGAGGCGACGTTGATGCTGGAGAACGTGGAAGAGGAGATTTCGGCGGACATCGACAGGTTGAGTCAGGTGTTCGAAAACCTGTTCCGGAACGCCATCGAGCACGTCGGACGGGACGTCACCGTTCACGTCAAACGTATCTCGAACGGCGTCTGTATCGTTGACGACGGTCCCGGAATCTCGGACGACGAGCGCGAATTGGTGTTCCAGAGCGGGTACACGACGGACAACGGAACCGGTTTGGGCCTGTCGATTGTCCAGCAAATCGTGGAAGCGCACGGCTGGGAGATTAACGTATTGGAAGGAAGTGCCGGTGGTTCGCGGTTCGAAATTACCGGTATCGATTTCGAATAGCGGGTGAAGGGACCACCCGCCGTGTTGGAAACAAAATCGGGGGGTTCGCGCGGGATGGTAGTCGCGTCCCCCGCGGGTACTCCCGCGCTCGAATCGACGTGGTTCACCTGAAAAGAGCTTGCTCTTACCCGGGGTGAAAGTGAAGCGATACTGTTCGGAGTGTGGGAGAGGGCGGTGGTATCGACGTTCCCCGTCGAACGACGAACACGCTATCGCCAGTCCCTATCGACGCGATGGTCGATAGTCGGGTCTGCGGCGGCTCCGCGCTTCAAGGCCGCCCAGCGGGTACACTCTGGGCAGGCGAAAACGATGCCATCCTCGGTTCCCATCGTTCGCGCGAACGTGGGGTCGACGTGATCGTTTCGGCAGTTCGGATTGCGACAGCGCCGACTCGAACGGCTGTGTCGGTTCCAGATACCGTGGCGGCCGGAACCGTCGGCGTCCTCCCGATCTGCCTTAGCCATGGATACTCACCTTTTCGCGTGCGAGTCGTTCGCCCGTCTTCCTGTCTAGAAGCTTCCAGAATTCGGCGTCCGTTCCGGATGATCGACTACACTGGTGACACCAAAAGTGGCTGTTCGTCGGTTCCCAGCTGGTGTGGCCGTTCGGACAGGTGTAGCGCCACTTCGAAATCGGTCCGTCGATGTCGTGTACGCTCATACCGCACCGTACGATAATTTCGTCCTAAATATCGACTCTTACCCGAGGCGAAAGTAAACGGCCGGCTGTTCCCGCCGC
The DNA here is from genome assembly GCF_000376445.1 of Haladaptatus paucihalophilus DX253. Taxonomy (NCBI): domain Archaea; kingdom Methanobacteriati; phylum Methanobacteriota; class Halobacteria; order Halobacteriales; family Haladaptataceae; genus Haladaptatus; species Haladaptatus paucihalophilus. Next base: position 27,008 of record NZ_AQXI01000006.1, read on the forward strand.
TTACCCTCCCTCTCCCCGCGTTTCGGACGCGTCTCGATTCACTGCCGAGTGAAAGTGAACGCCCGAAATCGCCCCGATGAATTCGAAATTTAGCAGTTTGGATGGTTTTTATGGTTTTTCTATTTTTTCTAGTTTTGCTAGTTTTTACGGTTTTGATAGCCCTTTCGATGGGTCCGCTATCTCGTGTTCGACCACGTTTCGCGTTCGTACGCCATGCCCCAGAACGCTGTTTCGAGGCGCGTGCTGGTCAGAAACGCGTCCTCCATCGCGTCGTGCATGCCGGGGAACGCCTCGGCCTGCTGGTCAACGAAGGTCCGCATCCACGCGACGGAATTCCGAAACTCGTCGCTCGTGTACTTCTCGATGAACGGCGTGTAACGGTGGTCGCCGTCCGCGATGGATGCCATGTGGTCTGCGATATCGAGGTATCCCTGTCCACAGGGGTAGACGGCCGCCGCGAGTTCGGCGAGAGTTCCCTCGTAGGCCACCCGAAGAAGGTAGTTCGTGTACGCGAGGCAGGTCGGTGCCTTCTCCACCGATTCGAGTTCAGCACGGGAGATTCCGTACTCGGCGGCGAACGCCCGGTGGAGGTCCATCTCGTCGGCGAGAATCGCGTGAGCGACGTCGAACGCGTGGGTCATCGTCTCTTCGTCGCGCGCCTTGCATCCGGCGAGTGCGAATACGCGGGCGTAGTCTTTGAGATATAGATAATCCTGTTCGACCCAGTGACGGAACGCCGCCGGGTCGAGCGTTCCGTCGGCCAGTTCGACGACGAACGGGTGTGCTTTCTGTTCCTCCCAGAGTCGGTCGCCTGCCGCGAGCAGTCGGTCGCTGAACGCCATGTCTCACGGTTTATTCTCCTGTGGTATAATCTAGTGGTATCGGCGGCGAATCACCCACCCCGTCGCCGGACCATCTCCGCCATCTCCGCGAATAGAGCGTGGAAAACGCCGGAACTACGGAGCTACGGAAAAACGGAACGCCAGAACGGCCCAAAGCGGACCGAGTTGGTTTACAGTCGGTCGAGCACGTTCTCGACGACTTCGTTCTTCGGTACTTGCTCTTCCTCGCCGGAATCCATGTTCTGGACGGTTACGACGCCCTCGTTCAAGTCGCGTTCGCCGACGACGACGGTGTACTCGGCGTTGATGCGGTCGGCGTAGCCGAACTGCTCGCCGACGCTTCGTCCGGTGAGGTCGGTTTCGACGGTCAATCCGGCACTGCGCAACCCCTTCGCGTACTCCAGTCCGATTTCGCGCACCGAATCCGAAATCGTCAGCACGTAGGCGTCGGTCGAAAGCGCCTCGTCGGGCCACTCGCCCAGTTTCTTGAGCAAGTGCATCGTCGTGGAGTAACCGAACGCGAAGCCGATGGCCGGTACTTCGCGGCTTCCGAACTGCTCGATGAGGTGGTCGTAGCGTCCGCCGCCGAACAGCGCGCGGAGGTCACCTTCCGTCGAAAACGCCTCGAAGACGAGGCCGGTGTAGTAGTCCATCCCGCGCACGATGGAGAGGTCGAACGTACACATATCCTCGACGTCGTAGGCCGACAGCACGTCGTAGAGGTCGTGCATCCGCTCGATGGCGTCGTCCGCCGCGTCGCCCTCGGGCGCTTTGTCCGAAAGTTCGACCAGCGCGCTCTCCATCTCGCCGCTGATGGCCGTGAGTTCGTCTATCTCCTCGGCGGTCGCGCGGTCCACGCCTTCGAGTTCGAGGTTGTCGAGGAACTCCTCGCGGCTGAGCTTTTCCTTCTTGTCGATGACGCGCATCACGTCCTTGCTCCCCTCCACGTCCATCGCTTTGAGGAGGGCGTCGAGCAGTTGCCGGTCGTTCAGCCTGAACTCCACCGCGTCGGCGACGCCGAGTTTCTCGTAGATGGTTGCCGCACAGGCGATGATTTCCGCGTCCGCTTCGACCGATTCGACGCCGAAGATGTCGATGTCGGTCTGGAAGAACTCGCGGTCGCGGCCCTTCTGGACCGCCTCGTAGCGCCAGCGTTTCGACGTGTCGAACCACTTTATCGGCGTTCCGAGGTCTTTTCGCTGTTGAACCAACCGCGAACGGGTCGGCGTCTGCTCGGGAATGAGCGTGACCTCGCGTCCGCCCTTGTCCTCGAAGCTGTAGGTCTGCTCGACGATTTCGTCGCCCGATTTCACTCGGAAGAGGTCGGTCGGTTCGACGCTCGGGGCGTCGATTTCGCGGAAGCCGAACTCGCGGGCCGTCTCCTCGACGGTATCCACGATTTCGCGCCACGCCGCCCACTCCTCGGGGTAGCGGTCGTAAAAGCCCTTGAGGCTCTCGAGTTCGTCCATGCTTCGGGTATCGAAGGCGAGCGATTTACGTTTGGCTATCTCGTGCGTCTTCCTGCTCGATTTCGAACACCGCGGCGATATAGTCGCCCCGCGTCTTCGAACCGCCGAGTTCGAGGTCGATCCGCGTCCCGGACCCTCGGAACTGGCGTCGTTCGGTCCGTGAGAGGGCGGCGGAGCCACAGGACATGTTTTCTTTTCTATTCGCTTGCTTCGTAACGCCGCGCTACGGGTTTGACGACCCCTGTTTCGCTTCAGGCGACGTATAACAAAACGCCATCCCCTCGACGGCATTGTCGATGGGGTCTGTGGGTCTGGTTTCCGGGAGGACAGTTGCACTGCTACTCGTGTTGTCGCTCGTCGCCGGGACGTTCGTCCCGCCAGCGACGGCGCAGTCGTCGTCGGATCCACCGCGAGTCTCGATTTCCGTCGAGCGCCGTCCGGCGGATCACGGGGTGGTTCGGTACCACCTCGATTTCGAGACGCCGGGTGACGCACACCGATTCTGGCTCATCAATTACACCGGAAACGTGGTGTCTTCCGAGGGATTCGTCGCCGACAGCACGAAGAACGGAAACCACGCGCTCCGGTGGGACGGGGAGACGGAATCGCCCTCGATGACGATAACCACGAGCGTGAAATCGGGGAACGGCCGGGAGTTCGCGGCCACCGACGACTGGACGCTCGCGCCGACGCCGCGGGTGTCGGTCGCGTGGGGGGAGAGCGGGGACGACGAGTGGAGCTACTTCCATCCGTTTCAGGACGAGTATCCTAATCGAGACGTCTCGTTCGCCGACGCCGGTGTTCTCGGGTCGGCGTTCACCTACGTGGGCAAGTACGACGAGCACGTCCGCAGTGAGAACGGGCAGCGATTCCGGATGATAGTCGCCGCCGACGCGTCTCCCGCCGAGTCGCCGCGGAACGTTTTCGACTCGCTCGCCGCGGCGAGCAAACGGATTCCGGGGGAGACTCCGAACGACGTGTTGCTGTTCGTCCTCCCCGACCCGATATGGCGCGGCGGGTACGCCTCGCCGAGGTACGACGAACTGTGGGTACACGAGGCCGCTCGGCTCGACGACCCCCAGAACCTCTGGCTGCACGAGTACATCCACACGCGTCAGTCGTTCGACCTCGGCGACCGAATGAGCTGGTTCCGCGAGGCGAGCGCCGCGTACTTCGCGTCCGACTTGGCCATGCAGCAGGGTCGGACGTCGAAATCCGCCGTCGCCGATACGCTCTCGTTGAAGTCGTACGACGAGTCCGTGCTCTCGAACACGGACACGTGGGCGAACCGCGAGGTGCCGTACTACCGCGGTGCGCTCACTCTCTGGGCGCTCGACGAGAAGATACAGAAGGCAACGGACGGAAAGCGGAGTCTCATGGACGTGTTCGACCGGATGAACCGACGGGACGGGACGGTCACCTACGCCGACTTCACGAAAATCGTCGCCGACGTGGCCGGACAGTCGATGACACCGTGGTTGGACGAACACGTCACGACCACCACGAAGCCGAACCTCGAGCCGTTGCGAAATTCGGATAGTGCGGGATCGAACGTCGGGAAGGCCGCTAGCGATTCGAACGGCAACGGCAACTCCGGGAAGGAATCCGACGGATTGAGCGACGTCCAGCCCCCCGCCAAGACGGGCGACCTTCCTTCGACGCTCGTCCTCTGGGGCGGGCTCGGTCTCGTCGGGTTGGTGTTCGGGTTGACGCTCGCACAGTACGTCTCGGGCTTCGTGTCTCGCTTCCGCGGGGGGGAGTAGACGGGGATTCGTCTTCCGCTTTTAGGTCAGTGGAGCGGGAGCGACCGCAACAGCGTCGCCAGTCCGACGACCAGCAGCCCGAGTATTTTCAGCCACACTTCGATAGCACTTCCCCACACCTTCAGCAACTCGCCGAACCGACGCCACCGCGTCATCGATTCGGCGGGCGATTCGTCTCTCGAATCGTTTGACGGGGAGTCCCCCGTCGTTGTACTACTGATTCTCATACAACCATTCCTCGATTCAAAGGACGGACCGTGACGGACCGGCCTCCTCACCGAACTTTATTTACCACGTTCGGGTATAAAAATCATTTTCTAACGTTCGGTGAAAGTGCAACGGGACGACGTAGCACGTTCCGCTCACTTCGACAGTACACCCTCGTAGTTCGCCGCGAGCGGATACCGCCACCCGACGCCGAACGCCTTCGGCGACACCTTCAGCACGGGGGCGGCCTGAAAGCGCTTGTATTCGGCGCGATGGAGCATCGAAAGCACGCGCTCAACGATCTCGCGGTCGTGACCCGATTCGACCAGTTCGTCGGTCGTTTGTCCCTCGTCCACGTATCCCGCGAGAATCGAATCGAGTATCTCGTACGGCGGGAGGTCGTCCTCGTCCGTTTGGTCCGCTCGAAGCTCGGCGGAGGGCGGTTTCTCGATGACGCGCTCGGGAATGGTTTCCTCATGCTCGTTCAGGTGTCTTGCGAGGTCGTAGACGAACGTCTTCGGGCAGTCGGCGATGGGAGCGAGCGCTCCGCACATGTCGCCGTAGAGGGTGGTGTACCCCACCGCGAGTTCGCTCCGGTTGCTCGTGGCGAGAAGCAGACGACCCTGTTCGTTGGCGATCGCCATCAGCGTCGTCGCCCGGATTCGAGCCTGTACGTTCTCCTCCGTGACGCCCGGCGTCTCGTCGAGAATCGGCGTCAGTTCGCGCTCGAACGCTTCGAAGGTGTTCTCTATCGGGAGGTCGAGAAAGTCGATGCCGAGGTTTTCGGCGAGCTCGCGGGCGTCGATTTCACTCGCGTCGCTGGTGTATCGGGTCGGCATGCCGACCCCGAGGACGTTCTCCGGGCCGAGCGCGTCGGCGGCCAGCGCGGCCGTTATCGAGGAGTCGATACCGCCCGAGAGACCGACGACGACGTTTTCGAACCCCGTCTTGCGGACGTAATCCCGGATTCCGAGGGCGAGCGCCGACCGGATTTCGGCCGGACCCGTCGCGGGTTCGTCGGCGACGTCGTGCGTCGCGGGTGACTCGACATCGAGCGGGACGTCGTAGACGGCGAAATCCTCCTCGAAGGCGGCGAGTCGGCAGGCTATCGTCCCGTCGGGTGCGACGACGAACGACCGACCGTCGAAGACGAGTTCGTCGTTCGCTCCGACTTGGTTCACGAAGACGAGCCATTTGCCGTGGTCGTTCGCGTGTGCGCCGAACAGTCGCTCTCGAAACGCACCTTTCCCGCCGTAGAACGGACTCGCGGAGCAGTTCACGAGCAGATCCGCTCCCGCGTCAACGAGGTCTTCGATGGGGTCCTCGTCGTACTCCGGCCGTTCCCACACGTCGGGTTCGTTCCACGCGTCCTCACAGATGCTCACGCCGAGTTCGGTTCCGTCGGGGAGCGCGTGGACCGATTGCCGCGTCGCCGGTTGGAAGAATCTGTCCTCGTCGAACACGTCGTAGGTCGGGAGGAGTCGCTTTTCGGTTTGGCCGGTGACTTCGCCATCCCGACAGACCGCAACCGCGTTTTGTACTTCCTTCCCGTACGGCTCCGGATTTCGGGCGACGAACCCGACGAGGGCGGTGATGTCGGTCGTCTCCGCCGCGATTCGGTCGAGCGCGTCGCGTTGTGCGTCGACGAACGCCGTTCGTTTCACGAGGTCCTGTGGCGGGTAGCCGACCAGCGCGAGTTCCGAAAACACAACGAGGTCGGCGTTCGCTTCGCGTGCGCGGTGGATTCCGTCCTCGATTTTTCGTTCGTTTCCCGCGATATCACCCACGGTGTAGTTCTGCTGTCCCAGTGCGACCCGAACTGTGCTCATCTCTCCCACTGTGTATCGAACGACGCCGAACGGGAAAATCGTACTGTCGTCGTGACCTACGTCGGCGAGGAACGCGGCTACCGACGATGGACGAGGCGTGATGAAGCGACCTTGCTCTCTCCCGGTTCGATTTTCCTCGCGTTCGCGGCAAAAGATAAAGGTACTCGCCGTTCTCGTTCTGGCATATCATGGCAAGCGATTTCGACGTGCCGTGGCTTCACCTCACACCTGACGAAGAGGTACTGTGGGCCGGCCATCGAAGCGTCTATCTCGTCCTCCCGCCCATCGTTCTCGGTATCGTCCTCCTCTTGCTCGGTGCAGGAATCGCTGGAAGCGACGTCTTCGGCGGGTTCAGTTGGGTCGGCATCCTCCTCATCCCGGTCGGTTTCGCCATCGCCATTCCCCCGTTCGTTCGGTGGCGGAGCGAGTGGTTCGTCCTCACGACGGAAGAAGTGTATCACAAACGCGGCGTTTTCGCACAGGACGTCACGCAGATACGACTCGACCGAGTACGAAACACCGCCTTCTCACAGTCGCTTTTGGAGCGCATACTCGACTATGGAACGGTAACAATACACACGGCGGGCGTTACGACGGACAATCTAGTGTTCGAAAACGTTTCCAATCCGCAATCTGTCAACGGACTGTTGACTGAACAGCTAGATCGCGTCTCTCCTCGACGGTGAATTTCGGGGCGTCTGTTTTCGGTTTTCAGGCTCCGAAACCGCAACATACGCGGTTTGAAACTATCCGAAACGGTGCACGACGAGTTTCTGTTTTTATTACCCCCCGAAGAGATGGCAAAATCGAGGACAGCGAAAAATGAGCCAAACTGACAGTGCATCTCTCTGGACAGGTCCCCAAGAATTCGAGGGTTCGTTGAAAGCCCTCTTAGATGCGGCCCGCCGCGGTGGCGTCACCTTCGACCGTTCGTGGGCGTTTCGCCGCGACGACGACCATCCCGACCTCATGGTCGAAGTGACGCGACTCGTGACCGACTCCGACACCGCGCATTCCTGTGACGAATACGCCCCGACGATGGGGGAAACGGAGTTCGAAACCGAACTGTCATCCCTCCTCCGTAGTGCCTCTCGGTCGGGTATCGGCTTCGACCGTGCGTGGACGTTCCGTTGTGCCGATGGTATCGACCTGATGGTCGAAATCACGCGGCTCGCCAAGCGATAAGAACAATCCTCCTCCAAACGGCTCACCCTAACGCCGCTCTCCCTGGCGCCTTTTCACACCGCTTTGACGTCCTGTAGCTTGCCGAGCGGCTGTCGCTCTTCCGCCACTGGCTTGAGTCGGTCCACTTGCGGGTCGAGCCATCCACCGGCCCACTGGGTTTCGACGCGGAGATAGTCCCCGGCAAACGTTTTCACGAGGATGGTGAATCGGTCGTTCGTCCGGTCGATGTCGTGAACGTGACAATCGATATCGACATCTGCGACGGTAACGCGGAGGGGGTCTTCGATTTCGAGGCCGACGAACGAATCAACCAAGTCGGAAACCTCGTGGCGGCTTTCGGTCGCACTCATTACACCTCCCTTTTTTCTCTAGACGCAAAAAGGGGGAATACGGTTTCACACCGTTCTATTCGTTACCCGACAGCAGAAAAGTCGCCTCCATCTTGCGATTTTAGTTATTTTATGTTGAACTGACGCCAATATAGCTGACCCTATATAAAGAATGGGAACACGAAGGTCAACACCTTTCCCCTGTTCTCCGAAATGAGTTGATAGAGATGATTCGGGTGTGCCACGACGCAAGCGAGGGATATCTATGAGTCAGGTCGCCAGCCACGTCGTCAAGGAGGCGGACGGGTACCACGGCGCTATTCCGGTCTGTCTCGGCGATTATCGGCTTCTGCGGAACGTCTACGGTGCCATCGAGTGGTCGGATGGGAAGGAGTCGGTGTTCTGTCGTCGCGTCGGCGACGAGTGGCAAGCCCTCGTCGCTCGGGAGGGTGTCACGCGGACACTTCTCGCCGGACTCGGGTCGAAGAATCACGCGCTGTGGCTGCTCCGTGAATACATGGAGTTCGGCCGAACCTACGAGGGAACGGACGTCTGGTCGGAACTGCCATCCCGCGAGCAATCGAACCCGTTTCGTGACATCCTTTCGTCTGACCGCTCCCCGACGCGACTGTAGTCCCGACGTTAGTCCGTGAATAATTATACGCCTTCTAGCGGAAGGTACTGCTATGCAGGCAATCGTTCTGGCTGCGGGTGAGGGTACACGAATGCGACCGCTTTCCGCATCGTGTCCGAAACCCATGTTGCCGGTTGCAGAGGAACCACTCGTCGCACATACCGCGCGCGCCGCCGTCGAGGCGGGTGCGGACGAACTCGTCCTCGTCGTCGGGTACGAAGCTGACACGGTTCGGGAGTACTTCGGCGCGGAGTACGCCGGTATCCCGGTCAAATACTCGGTACAGGAAGAACAGCGCGGGACCGCGGACGCGGTTCGTGCGGCACGCGAACACATCGACGGCCCGTTCGCCGTCCTCAACGGCGACAACCTCTATGACACCGCGGCCGTGAAACGACTCCTCTCGAACGGTCCGGGGGTCGGGACGTATCACGTCGAGGACCCCTCGAACTACGGCGTCATCTCGACGGACGGCCCGCGCGCGACGGGCATCGTCGAGAAACCGGACGACCCGCCGACGAACCTCGCCAACACGGGGGCCTACGTCTTCCCCGAGGAAGCGCGCGACTGGCTCGACGTGGGCGAAAGCGAACGCGGGGAGTTCGAAATCACGGACGTCGTGGAACGCGTCATCGAGGAGTACGACGTCACCGCCGTCGAAGTGGAGCGATGGCTCGACGTGGGTCGTCCGTGGGAACTGCTCGAAGCGAACGAGTGGAAACTCGACGAATTGGAACGCGACGTCCGCGGGGACGTGAGCGAGCGAGCCACGCTCGACGGGAACGTCGTCGTCGAGGAGGGTGCCACCGTCAAATCCGGCGTCGTCATCGAGGGACCGGCACTTATCCGCTCGGGCGCGTCCGTCGGCCCGAACGCCTACATCCGCGGGGCGACGCTCGTGGACGAGAATGCGAAAGTCGGCCACAGCGTCGAAGTCAAAAACAGCGTCCTGTCGCCCGGTGCGACCGTCGGCCATCTCTCGTACGTCGGGGATAGCGTCCTCGGCCGGGACGTGAACTTCGGTGCGGGGACGAACGTTGCCAACCTCCGCCACGACGGAGAGTCGGTAAAACACACCGTGAAGGGCGACCGCGTTTCGACGGGGCGACGGAAGTTCGGCGTCGTCGTCGGCGACGACGTGAAAACCGGTATCAACACCAGCCTCTATCCCGGCGTCTCGCTCTCGGAGGGTTCGATGACACACCCGAACGAGGAAGTCTCTCGCGACAAGTAGTACACCCGCTGCGCTTTTCGTTACGATTCGGTTTCAGTAGTCACTCGCATCGTTCGCGTCCGAGAGAACTGCGGTGGAGAAAAGGTGCCTAACGGACACTACCGCATTTCCTCACGGGCGCGGTTGGCTTCCACCGGGTCGTTGGCGCGACCTTTCTTCACTTCGGTCGCCGTCATACATTCGAAACACCCGTACACTTCGTTTCGGTTGTTCCCGAACACGCGGGCGAACTGCGGCGTCACGAACGAATCGCAATTGCGACACTGCGTATCGGCCATCGTGCTGTCGTCGGCGTTCCGGGAACTGCTCATGTCTATCGACATCGTTTCCGCCATCACAGGGTACCACCATTATTATCCAGCAATTAAGGAGCTGAAACTGGGTGAAACAGTGTCGAAACTTTGTACTGTTGAAACCGTTTCCCCTTGCCTGTGCGTGGTTTTTTAGTATCTATTTAGCTATACGAATCCTCTTCGTGTGGCGACCGTGCGCCGCTGGGTTTCGCGCCATCGAGGTACACAATGTTCCCCCGACCGACGCGCAATCGGTTGATGTCGCCCCGTTCTTCCATCCGGGAGAGAAGTCTGCTGACTTTCGACTTCGACCACCCGGTTTCGTCGACGATATCGACTTGTTTCATCCGTCCGCGGTTCTCGTTGAGCAGCTTGAGCACGAGTCCTTCGTCTGTGAGGATGTCGTCCTCCTTCTCGTTCTCCGCCGGTTCGGTCGGTGATGGTGGTGGTGTGTCACCGACAACCGGCGTCGATGCGTTTGCATTCGGTTCGTCGTTATCGTGGTTGTTTCGCCAGAAGGCAACCGCACCACCGCCGATAGCGAATCCGAGGAGGCCGATAAGGAACCATTGTAGGCCGGAGAATCCTCCAGATTTTCCCTGACCTCCACCCGTGGTCGCCGTGGACGACGTGGTGTCCGCCGTGCTCATCGGTTTCGGGTCCGTTCCGTCGTCTATCCCGTCACCGTCGCTGTCCGCGTTCCTCGGGTTCGTCCCGACGAGGATCTCCTTTCCGTCGAGGAGACCGTCGCCGTCGGTGTCGTTGCTGATCGGATTCGTCTTCCGTTTGTGTATCTCTTCCCCGTCGTTGATGCCGTCACTGTCCATGTCGGGGTCGTTGAACGCGTCCTTCGGCCAATCGTCCGTTCGTATTTTCGAGACCTCGAACTCGTTCGTCAGACCGTCCTGGTCGAGGTCGCCCTCTTTCGTGATGACCGTCTGATTGATACTGCGGCTGTCGAACGTGGGGACGTTGCTCCCGAAAGTCGGTCGAAGGCGGAAGTAGAGCGTTCGCTCGCCGGTTTTCGTCGCGTTGGAACCGTTGAGCGAGACGGTCGCTTTCGACCCGTTTCCGATCGTCGTGCTCTGACAGTCGAGTTCCTCCGGGTCGCTGCCGGTACGGTTATCGTACAGGCAGACCGAGTACTTTCCCTCGCTCGCGTTTATCTGATATGTGACATTGGCGGTGTATTTCTCCGATTGCCAGACGTACGTCACGCCGTTCGTCGTCGTGACGACGCCGTTACCGGTTCGATTTATCGAGATAATCCGTCCGGTATCTGCCTCGCCTTTCCCTCCGACTGACGCCGGAACCAACGCGACACCGACGACGAGGAAAGCGACAAGGATAGCGCAGATAGACCACCAGTCACGGTTCCGGGGACCGAACATTTGTTTCGACTACGTAGTGGGGTGCTTAGTTCCTTTGGCATATAGTTCTGTGTCAGACAAATGTTAATCATATACATTTATATTTAATAATACACATATTAAAACAGACTATTCAGCGACGATCAGACCGGGGCCTGAACCTTACCGAAGTATGAACTGCATCGCGGAGATCATCGCGTAGAGACCGACGACGAACGCACCGAGAGCGTTGGTCGAGGCGGCGGAAATGAGCGGCGCGTTCAGCCACGCGGCCGCGAACGTTCCCGCGCTCAGTGCGGTCGCCCAACGGTAGTAACTGAACCAGCGGTCGTCCTCCGACTCGATGTCGATATCGGTTTCCGACACGTCGGTGTCGGCGTCGGTGTCTTCAGTCGGTTCGAGATAGGGGTCGAACTCGTCGGCTAACTGGCCGCGTTCGACGATGCCGCGGCTTTTGTTGTACTCGATGATACCTTCTTCGTCGAGTTTCGGCAGGTGGGATTGGTACAGGGCGATGTACACGCGCTGGCGTTCGTCCGAGGCGAGCGCCTGCACGGTCGTGTCGTTCTCCCACGCGGCGACCTGTTCTGCCAAATCGCGCATCTCGACCGGCGTGTCGTGTTTTTTCAGGTATCGGAGTGCGTGTCGCCGACGTTGCGTCTGGAGGATGTGGAAGATTTTGTCCTTCGTCAGCGTGACCGGTTCATCCTCGTTCGGCAACGACGGGGCTTCAGAGAGAGTTTGCGTCGTAGCGCTCATGGTTCTTCGATGGATTGCATACGGCGACACATCATAAATCAGACCGACTCTCTCGCTTTCTTGCGAGCCGTTGCATTCCGTTCACGTCTTGCGATTGTACGGTTTGAACAGAGTGAACTGAGCACGAATTTATGTTTCTTCGGAGAGTATTCACTAGATTCGAAAAGTGTGTGGGAGTGTCTATCTTTTTGCCACTGACTGAAAAATAGTCAGTGCCATGAACGATACGATTACTACCCCCGTCGTTTCCGTCGGTGACAGCATACCCAACGGGCCAAAATTGAAGACGCTACCACCGAATAAGAGCGTCGAGAGTACCGAGAGCGCCAGATAGTAGTGTGCGTATCGCGGTTGTGTCATCCGATGTTTGCTTTGACTCCCTTATAGAGGTTCAACAGCAGTCCCGGAAGCTGTCGTGGTTCCGGCCGACGCGACTGACGGAGGTATCGAAATCCCGTCCGGAACTGACCCTCGTCCAAATAGTGGCGGGCGAGAATGTAATGATGTGCACCGGTCACGTCGATTCCCTGCTGCTCGAGCCGTTCGACTTCCTCGGAGAACGTCCGACGGAAGTGTTCGTCCGCTTTGGCGACCGAATCGGCCGGTGGCGACCCTGTTTCGTACCGGAGCAGCAGGGTCTCGTTCACACAGGCGAGCTTTCCGTGTTTGAGGACGCGGATGAGGAACTCCGGGTCCTGGAACCGGGAGAACGACTCATCGAACCCGTCGATTTCGCGGACGATATCGCTCTCGACGATGAGCGTCGAGCCCGCGCTCGTATGGAGGTCGTCGCTCAACGTCGGCCCGATGAGTTCCTTCCCACCTTCCGCACCCTCGGTCTTGTTCCGGCGTGAGATGAGTTGTGTCACGGCCTTCACCAACGGATTCTGCCCGTCGGGGTGGACGGTTTCCGCCTTGCAGTACGCGGCGACCCACTCGTCGGACCGCAGTTCGAGCGTGAGGACCTGCTTTTCGAGCTTCGTGGGAAGCCACACGTCGTCCGAGTCGAGAAACGCCATGTACTCTCCTTCCGCCCGTTCGATGCCGGTGTTTCGTGCGGCGCTCGCGCCCTGATTTTCTTCGTGTTGGACGAACTGGATTCGGTCGTCATCGTAGGATGCAACGACCTCTTCGGTGTCGTCCTGCGAGGCGTCGTCCACGATGATAAGTTCCAAGTCCTCCAGCGTCTGTGAGAGGACGCTCTCGATGGTTCGAGGGATGGCGTCCGCGCGGTTGTACGTCGGCACGATGACGCTAACAGTCGGTGCCATTTGTTGCTCAATCGTGTGCGTTCTCCGTGCTTTATTATCGACTTGCTAATCGTGGAGGGCCACCGCGAGCAGGACGATTGCAACCAACAACAGCACCAGAGACGCCAGCGAGAGGCTCGACGGGCCGACGCCGCCCGAGAACGTCGCCGCCTCGACGGCGACGAGTGCGACCACACCGGTTCCCGCGACGTGAACGAGTTCGATTTCGTGCGTGTCCTGACCGCGACCGAGGTGTTCGCCGACGTTGATGGCGTGCTCGCCAGCATCCCACGCGACGACCGTCGCGGCACCGGCCAACAGGAGCGTCCCGAGCGTGACCGCGTTGAAGATACCGGATGCCAGCACGCCGATGAAGACGAGCGCGGTACCCACCTTAACGAGTGCTCGGGACCCCGTTCCGCGCGCCGGGACGAGCGCGAGCGCGAGAACGATGACGCCGATCAACCCGGGAATTAGCCGAATGTATCCGCTTAGTTTGGTAATCGCGGAGAACGCGACGCCGAGCGACCCGGCGAACCCGGCGACACCGACGAATCCGACCACCGAACCGGAGACGAGCCAGTCGCGTCGCCACAGACCGACACCGGCGGCGAACGCCGCCACGCCGAGCAGTTCCAACGCGAGCGACAGCGACGACGCGCCGAGTTTCCACAGCGCGAACAGTGCGATACAGACCGCGAGTCCGCTCGCGACGCGCGTCGGCCGTTGCGTGGCGGTCGTCGTTCTCGTCGCCCCCGCGCTCATGCTCGAACCCTCCTCGGTCGGTCCAGTAACGCCGCGGCGAGCGGCGTCTCCGGGTCCCACTCGACGACCGGAATGTCCGCCTTTCGGAGCTCACTGAGGCGGTTTTCGCGTTCGACGCCCGCGAGACGCTGCCCGACGCTCTCGTCGGCGGTGACGTCGGGACTGATGACGCTTATCCGGTGGCCGTACGCGTCGAGGCGGCGCGCCGTCTCGACGATGGTTTGGTCGGAGAGCGGCGAGAGCAACACCACCTGTGCCGCGCTGGGAAGGCGCGTTCGAAGCTGTTCGACCTGTTCCTCGTGGTCTGCCTCCTCCGTCGGCGGGAGCGATGCGAACGCCGTGTGTGTCGCCAGCAGTCGCTGGGCATTGGCCCGGTGTGACCGCCCCGCGCCGGGTTCCAACCAGCACTGTTCGCGCCCGAACGCCGCGAGGCCGACGAGATTTCGGTCGCGGTGAAGCGACGCGAGCAACTGCTCGGCCGCGGAGACGCTGTAGGCGACGGCGTGAGGTTCGTCCGTCGTCGATCGGTAGGCGACCCGCCGCGCATCGACGAGGACGACGACCGTCGCGGCGTTTTCCTCGCGGTATTCGACGGTCGTCAGGGAGCCGGTTCGGGCGTAGCGGTTCCAGTCGATGCGGTGCATCGCGTCGCCAGCACGGTACTCCCGAGTCCGGTGGAATTCGATGCCGCTCCCGCCTTTCTGGGCGACGATACGGCCCACTTGGTCGAGCGTTTTGTCTCGGAGCGGTCCCTCGGCTCCGGTCGCGGTGCAGTCGAGTTCCGTATCCGCGGCCACGGTGGTCTCGACTTCCCGCGCGCCGCTCAAATCGCGGGCGACGACGGTTGCGGGTTCGAACGGGTGTTTGCCGTGTTTGGCCTGTATTCGGTAGGAAAAACGCACCGAGCGGCCGGGCCAAAAGACAGCACCGTTTCGCGGGGACCCGCCGGAAACGGAGAGCAGCGCGGGCACGCCGTCCACGATTCGGACGTCGGGGAGGAACCCGCCCTCGTTCGTCACCGTGACCGTGACCGTCACTTCGTCGCCGGGTCGCGGCGTGCTGTTGCTCAGCCGCCGTTCGAGTCGGAGCTTCGGCTCCGGGTCGGCAACCACACGCGGATAGGCGGCAAAGACGACGCCGACGACGGCGAGCAGGAGCATCGACGGTCTATCGACCGCCAGACCGACCGCGCCCGCGGCGAGCGAAAGCGCGATGACCCCCCGCCATCGGTGCGTTTCGGTCACAGCTCTTCACCCCTGTCGGCGATTTCCGCAGCGGTTCGGTGGGCGCAGTGTTGGTGCCACGTCCGGCCGGTAAGCAGGGACGAGACGCGGCGGCCCGCGCTCGAATTGGACACGTCGGAGCTGCTGAGATACGCGGCGGCGGTCGAGTCGTCGGTCCACTTCCCCGTTTCGACGAGGCGTTTCGCCTCGTTCCGGGAGCAGTTCTCGGCGCGCATGACCGTTTCCACCGCCGCCGTTCGAAGGCGCTCCTCGACGGCGTGCCGTCGCTTTCGACCGACGACCGGAAGCCGATAGCGCCACGACCCGACGGTTTCGTCGAAATCGTGTCCGGCGGGCGGAACGGTGACGGGGCGCTCCGGTGCGGGCATGTCGGCTTGAACGAGGTTACCGTCCCTCCCCGACGTGAGGACCGGTATCGCCACGAGGAGGCCGACCCCGCCGATGGCGACGACGAGCAGGTAGTCGTTGCCGAGCGCGGTGACGAGCGAGCGAACCGGCACCGCGTTCGCCCCGCCAGCGACCGCGAGGACGAGCGCGACGGTGCCAGCGAGCCCGAGCGTGACGCGACGACCCTTCATGTTTCACCCCCGAGTCTATCGCTACCGTGACGGATTCGGTCGAGTCGGTCGTCGGTGATCGGTTCGCCACCGTAGCGGACCTCCTCGAACGTCCGCGTCAGCGTTCGAACGGCGTCCTCGTCGCCACCGGCATCTATCGCCTCCCGCGCACACTCCCCCGGAGTCTTAGTGTGCGGACGGTCCACCCCGAACCGTTCGACCATCGACCACCACGCCCGTTCGATTTCGTTCGACGGGTCGGGAGTCGGCGCTGGTGGCGACGCCGGGCCGTTACTGGACGTCGTTTCTGTCGCCGAATCGTCGAACAAGTGGTCGCGGAACCGGACGCCGACCGCGACACCCCCGACGAGCACGGCGACCGGAACGACCCAAACGAGGACGCGCATGAGCTTTCGGAGCAGTGCGAGGAGGTCTTCGAGGAAGTCGAACTGCTTCCACGAGGCCTTCGACTTCGACTGCTGTTTCTGCGTGTTCGTGTTGGATTGCTTTTGCTGCTGTTGGCTCGCCTGTCGGTTCGTCTGCTCCTTTTTCGACTGCGATGACGCCGGTGACCCCTTCGACTGCGCTTCCCGCTTCAACTCGCCCGCGTCGTTCGGGTTGATGGGAAGCGACTTGTAGTTGATATCGATAACGTCGTCGGGTTTGGTGTGGACCGATGTACCGAGCGTCGAAGCGGAGGTCCCGATAGCGAAGATACAGCACAGCGCGATACCCGCCGCGAGGAGCCTATCCGTATTCATACCGAACCCCTCCACACGCTCGATGAGCCAGTTCCACCGGTAACATGAATAGAGTATCACGTCTTTGCGGGTTAATTATAGACCTCGTAAACACTCAGTAGGGGGACCAGAACGACCGACAAGGGATGGTTCCGGTCTGTTGCAACTCGGTGTTTTCGGAGTAACACCTCCGCGCTTAGTCACCCGATAATAAACATCGACGGATGCCTTTCACCACGTATGTCGAGCGACACGCGTGCGCAAGCCGTCGAACCGCCGGATTCCGGGGATGTTCCCAGGAATCACGACTTGGATGCTCTGGCGGACAAGAACTTGCTCATCGTCTCACACAGCTACAACCACTTCGTCAAGGGCCAGGTCGACGTCCTCGCCGACTACTTCTCGGAGGTGTACGTCCTCGTCCGCTACAACCGGTTCGCCGACATCTCCCGCTATCTGCCGGTCGATTACGCCAAGCCGTTCAGCAAGGATGCGAAGATAAACGAAGAAGACAAACCGGACAACGTTACCGTCATCAGCACGCCGCTGCTCTATCTCCCGCTCGACCTCCACCGTCGGTTCCTCGGCGACCAGCACGCTCGAAAGGTGAAGAAACTCCTCGACGACGTGCCCGTCGAATTCGACGTGATTCACGCCCACCTGACGTGGACCGCCGGATACGTCGCACGCGTCCTCCAGCGCGACCTCGGGATTCCGTTCGTCCTCACGGTCCACGAGAATCACGACCTGTTCATGGACCAACTCGAATCCTCGAACGACAAAATCGACCGAACGTGGGCCGCCGCCGACGCCATCGTTCGCGTCAATCGGCAGGACCAAGACACGCTTCGGCGGTTCAACGACGACGTGTTCTACATCCCGAACGGGTTCAGTCAGGACCGCCTTCGGCGCGTTCCACAGGCTGATGCGAAGAAGAAACTCGGCATCGCGGACGACACGAACCTGCTCTTCGCGCTGGGACATCTCAAGGAACGCAAGGGGTTCCACCACCTCATCGACGTGATGCCTGAGATTATCGAACGGGAGGGCGACGTCGTTTGCGCCATCGGCGGTCACGGCGGAATGCGCTCGGAACTCGAAGAGCAGATAGAGGAGTTGGGATTGGAGAACGACGTTCGGCTGCTGGGGTACGTCTCGAACGACGACCTCCGGTACTGGATGAGCGCCTGTGACGCGTTCGTGCTTCCGAGTTACAGCGAAAGCTTCGGCCTCGTGCAGTTGGAAGCCATGGCGTGCGGGTCGCCCGTCGTCTCCACGATAAACGGCGGGAGCGAAGAGGTCGTCACCTCCGAGGACCACGGTTTCCTCGTCGATAGCCCGGAGGACCACGACGCGCTTTCGGACGCCGTGGTGCGTGCCCTCCGAAAGGACTGGAACCGCGACGGAATCGAAGCGCACGCCGAACAGTTCACGTGGGAACGCGTCTGCGTGGATATCGCACACCTTCACGCGGACGTGTTGAATTTGTAGTACTGTTTACTTTAGAGCACTATCCTGTTCGGATACGGAATCGTTCCGTGACCGAACCGCGGTCTCTCCGTCCTTTTTCCGTCTCCCAGTTCGTGACATGAGTTGTCACACGTCGCTTACTTAAAGAATGGAACTACTAAGCCACAGACTTTGGCCGAAAGATACTAGTGGATATTATTGTTGACCGTCAGGGCTGCCAACGTACCGGGAATCCGGTAAATCGGGGTTGTGTTCCTCTCTCACGACGGTTGTCAGGAAACTCTGGGATTCAGAATGACTCATCAAAGCGACACACACGACACTAACGATTCGAAATCATCCATCGGAGCGACGCGCCGAACGTTCTTGAAAGGGGTAACCGCCGCGGGAGTATGTGCCATAGGGACGCAAACGATGTCCGGGACGGCGAGCGCCGAAATTCCGTACGCGAGCGACTACGGGACGGTCGTCAACTTGGTCGACGACGCGGGTGCGGACCCGAACGAGGGCGATTCCATCACGCCGCTGCTTCGAGAGTACGCCGACGATGACACGCTTCTGTATCTTCCCGGTGGCCGGTACTACATGGACGAACAGTTCCGCTTCACCGGCTTCAACAACTTCGGCATCATCGGCGAGGACGACACGACCATCGTTCCGGCCGACTACTACGATTTCGACGACGGCGGCGACTGGAACTACCGCCTCTTCCGTCTCGGCATCGCCTACAGCCCGGGTCGTGACCTCCGATTCCAGAACATCACCGTGGACCAAACGGCGGACGACACCGGGGTCCGCGTCATCGAAACCGCGATGGACGACGGTCTCATCGTCCGGGACGTTACCATCAACGGCCAGCACGACAGCGGGACGTGGGGTCCGGGGCGGTTCGTCATCACCGATTCCAGCGGCGAGGGACTCGTCGATAACTTCAGCGCGGCGGACGGCGGCGCGTGGAGCGGAAATACGCCGGCCGACCAACTGTGGCGCGGTCCGACGGGTATCATCTGCAACCGCTACAACAAGGGGAGCATCACGTTCAAGGACTGCGAATTGGGTCGGTTCCCGGACAACGGTCTCTACGCCGCCAACGGGTCGGGTCAGATAATCGTTGACGGCGGCTACTACGAGAACAGCCAAACGGCGAGCATCCGAATCGGCGGGCGCGATAGCATCGTTAAGAACGCGACCATCTCGGTAAACGAGAGCAGCGGCCACGGTAACCAACACGCCATTCGCGCGGAGAACGCGGGATACATGCGGATTATCGACTGTGACGTCGAAGTTACGGACCCGAACGGCGACGCCATCAAGTCGAAGAACGTCGGATTGCTGTACGTCGACGGCCTAAACGTCAAAACGTCGGGGAACGACGTCTGTCACGCGCTCCGATTGCAGGACGACACGCGCCAATCGCGTATCAAGAACTCCACGTTCACCCACGAAGCGTCCGGCGGCTTCTCGCTCTGGATTCAGGACGGCGAGGACCCGGTACACGTCGAGGACAGCCGTTTCGTCGGAAACGGCGGCGACGAAAGTGCGCGGGCGGCCGTCCGATGCGACCGGGACGAGTGTAACTTCCGGGACCTCTACGTCAAGCAGTTGGGTTCGTCCCGCCGTCGAGCGTTGGTCAACACCGGGGAAGACAACTTGGTCTACAAAGGGGAGTTCCGTTCCAAGGAGTACCCCATCATCGACCACGGCGTCAGCTCGTGGATAGAAGGGGTTTATGCGAACTCGGAGCGCGACCTTCCGGGACTTCGACTGACCGAATCGGCGAGCGATACGTACGTCAAAAAGAGCCACATCGTGGACGGAATCCGCGACGATAGCAACGAGGTAAGCGGCTGGGGGAACGACTTTAGCGCCTGATTCGGCCGGGAGCGGGCTTAAGGGACGGATAATAATATAGACACGAATCCTGTGCTCCGGTACATGAACATCACGGAGACGATTCGGCGTGTCCGACGTGGCATCAAGGAGCCACATCTCGTTACTCGGGAGCTGAATAAGCACTACTATAAGCGTAAAGAGCCGAGTCCCGACGCCGTCGAATTTTTCGACGAGGACTGGGACAACCTCATTATTCTCGACGCCTGCCGCTACGATACCTTCAAAAAGTGCAACACGCTTCCCGGAGAGCTTCAGTCACGGCAAACCAAATCGAGTTCGACGCCGGACTTTCTCGCCACGTATTTCGACGGTGCCGACCTCCGCGATACCGTCTACGTGACCGCGAATCCCCAGCTCTACCGGAAGCGCGACCGGATAGACGTACAACTCCACGACGTCATCAACATCTGGCAGGACGAGGGCTGGGACGACGAGTTCCGAACCGTCCGCCCCGAAACGGTCGTCGATGTCGCGAAGGACGCCGCCGAGCAGTACCCGGACAAGCGATTGGTCGTCCATTTCATCCAACCCCACTATCCGTTCATCGGACCGACGGGGAAAGAACACCTCGACCTCGACTCGCTCGACTTCTGGAACCGCGTGATGGCCGGGGAAGTGGACGTTCCGGTCAGCGTCCTCTACAAGGCCTACGAGGAGAACGTCGAGATGGTGCTCCCCCACGTCGAGGAACTGCTCTCGACGCTCCAGGGCAAGAGCGTCGTGACGGCGGACCACGGCGAAGCGTTCGGCGAACGCGCGCGGCCGATTCCGATGGCGGAGTACGGCCACCCGAACGGCATCTACATCCCGCAACTGACGACGGTCCCGTGGCTCGTCCACCAGAACGGTGCACGGCGGAGCATCACCGAGGGTGACGAGGGAGAACACATGGAGGAGGACGTGTCGGTCGACGTCGAGCAGCGATTACAGGACCTCGGATACGCGTAAAACCGTCTCTATCCGATTCATAATAAAGTCCCTTTAGAAACACTGTGATGATAGATACTGGAATGACGAGCACTGCATCGAGGGGGCGTACGTGCAACGGAGCATTCTGAGCGGCGTCCTTTCGGTCGCCGGGACGAAAGTCCTCACACTCGTCATCGGTATCATGACGACGCCGATACTGTATCGGTTACTCGGACCGACCGGCATCGGCGTCTACACTACCGTTCTGTCGGTGTTCTCCCTGTTCATGATACTCGTCAGCTCCGGCATCTCGGACGGCGTTCGGAAGTTCATCGCCGAGGAGCACGAGATGGACTGTTGGGAGGAGTACGTCGTCGGGTTTTACTTCCGACTCGCGCTCGTGCTCGCAGTCGCGGGAGCGATACTGCTCGCGCTTGCGACGTGGACCGGGGTCGTCGCGTGGATTTTCGGCCCGGAGTACGAGTTGTACTTCTACCTCCTCACGGTGATGACGATAGCGAGTCAGTTCCAAGCGTACGCCCGTCGGACGCTGATGGGGTTCGGTTTGGAGCGATACTCGGAACCCCTGAAGGTCGTCCAGCGAGTGACGTTCATCGTCGTCGCCCTGCCGCTGGTCTACTACATGCGAAACCGAGGAATGCTCGAAATCGCGGTTCTCGGCGCGTTAGCCGGGAAAATAGCCGCGGCGACCATGGTGGCGGTCATCGGGTTCGCGCTCATCATAAAGCGGACGTCGCTCCGTAGTTTCCTTCGGTCGACGCCGGAGGACTTCCCGCGGCGCCGGATGCTCGCGTTCAACTCGCTGTCCATCGTGCTCATCCTGCTCCTCATGTCGCTGTACCACGTCGACATCCTGATGCTCCAGCTGATGTCGGGGAGCAACGAACAGGTCGGATACTACCGCGCGGCGCTAAAACTCGCGGAGTTCCTGTGGTTCATTCCGATGGCGCTCCAGACGGTGTTCGTCCACTCCACGTCCGAACTGTGGTCGAACGGGAAGACCGAACGCATTTCGAAGTTGTCGGCGCGGACGACCCGCTACACGTTCCTCCTGACCGGCGTGATGGGGCTGGGTCTGGCGGCGCTCGCGAACATCGCCGTCCCGGTCTACTTCAGTGCGAAGTACCTGCCCGCGGTGACGCCACTGCTCTTGCTGTTGCCGGGGTCGCTCGGGTTCGCGGTCGCCCGACCCATCCTCGCCATCTCGCAAGGGAAGGGCGACCTGAAATACCCGATTATCGCCACGGGGACGGCGGCGGGCATAAACTTCGTCCTGAATTTCCTGCTCATTCCACGGTACGGGATGCAGGGAGCAGCCGTTTCGACGAGTATCGGCTACGGTTCGATGTTCGTCTTCCACCTCTGGAGCGCCCGAAAGGTCGGCTTCGACCCCCTATCGGACGCCCGCCTGGGACGGATTTTGGGGACGACGATACTGTCGGCACCCCCCATCTTCGTTCTCGCGCGAGTACTCGACGTTCGCCCCCTCATCGCGGGGTTCCACGTCCCGTTGGCCCTCGCCCTCGTCCCACCGCTCGGACTGGGCGTCTTCACGTTCTTCGCGTTCGCGACGGGAGCCCTCGGTTTCGGAGAGGTCTTCGATACGCTCTCGTCGTTCCCCGAACCGCTCGGCTCGCGGGCCGAAACACTACAGACCAAAGTGAGAGAAAACACAATGTCATCCGACTCGATACAGAAGCTGATGGTCGTCACCGGCATTCTGCTGTTCGTCTCGGGGATCGGGTACGCGTTCCTCGACCCCGGAATCGGCGGAATCGGCGGAGTCGGCGGTGCGAACCAAGGATCGTCCATAAATAACACGCAAACGGTCGCGGGAACGACGGTGGCCGAGACGACGCACGGTACGACGCCGACGAAATCGACGACGCAAGCGAAATCCACCACGGAGAAGACGAGTACGTCGCCGTCAACGACGACAACGGATACGAATCCGCCACCATCCACGACGTCCGATACGAATCCACCGCCGTCCACCACGACGGATACGAATCCGCCACCGTCCACGACGACGACCACATCGCCGCCCACGACCACGACTACGAGCGGTACGACCACCACCACGACACCACCGACGACCACGACTACCACCAGCACGACAACGACGACCACGACCACAACCACGACACCGCCATCGACAACCACGACTACCCCCGGTACGACGACAACGACGAGTGGCGCGAGTACGACGTCACAGTCGTCCACGACGACCACGGGGTCGACGGCGGGCACCACATCGTCACCGACGGACACAACGTCATCGACGACGAGTAGCGGTTCCACGTCGAATACGACGACGAATTCGTCGTCGTGGTTGTGAGCGACGATACGAACGACGACTTCAACCAGAACGCGGACTGAACCGCGGGAACGGTAGTTCTGGATGAGCACTGAACGGGGGCGAAAGGGGACCGACGGTGCTGTTTTTGCTTTCGGACTGAACGAGACAGCCTGACCGCCGTACTCGATCGGTTCGAGAGCCGAGAGACGCGAGCGAGACAGGCATTTAGCTCCGAGCGAGGAGCATGGGCGTCCAAGCGGCGCGGTCGTCGCGGGCGATGTGCGCGACGTGGACGGAACGGGAACGGACGAGCGACGGAGAGACGCGTCTCACGGATGCGTCACGCACGACGGCGAGATGAAAAGCGAACGACCGTCGGTTCAGCGGGTCGAAACGCGGGCGGGGAAATTCCGGCCCGCGGCTAAAAGAGACGCACGATAGCCGTGCGGGGACGGGCGGAGAAAGCGAATGACAGGCGTCGAAGGGGCTTAGATGAGCATTCCCTTCTCTTCCAGATCCGAGATGGTGACCACTTCGACGTTCTTGTTTTTGATGTACTTCAGGATGTTCTCGAACCGCTTCTCGGGAACGCCGTTTTCCCCGCCGATCTTGTGGAACAGGAGCGGCGAGAGCTGTTTGTACTTGGCGGCGTGGTCGATCTTCTGTTTGACGTTCTTGAGGTCACCCTGACCGTACATCCGCGAGATGATGGTGTTCTTCTGAATCGCCGGGAGCGCGTTCGGCGACGCGCCGAACGAGAGCGTCAGGTCGAAGTGCTTCTGCGCGAGGTCGAACGTGTTCGGCCCGACGACGTTCTTCGGGACGGCCATGTACTTGTGACCGTCGTAGCCGTACTTCTTGAGCCACTGCTGGCACTCCTTCATGAGCTTCTCCTGCTCTTTTTTCGGCCGCTTGTCCATCGGCGTCGCCTGCGTGTTGGGATGGCAGATCATGTCCCAACCGTCGTTTACCATCTCGTTCATCTGGGTCCGGTTGAGGAACCCGTCGTCGAAGACGGCATCCGAGATGATGGCGTCGACGCCGGAGAAGCCGTACTTTTTCATGGTTTTGTACGCCTTCGTGTACTGCGATTCGAGACCGTCGTCGAACGTGAGCATCACCATCCCCTTGTCGGGGGCGGGGACGGTTTTCAGGTCGTCCACGTAGAACTCGATGGGTTTCTGGGTGTTGGGGTCCGTCGACCGACCGATGATGCGGAGTTCGTAAACCTTCGAGAGGTCGATCTTCTTCGGGTCCATCTCGCTGGTGACGCCGAGGTTGACGCGAACCCACTTGCCCTTCGGCCCGTAGAGCGTCCGTTTCATCTCGACGATGTGGCCGCGGTCAGGCGCGTACAGCTGCACGGCGATCTTCACGAAGTCGTGTGACGTGCACTTGAACGCGAGGGAGAGGTTCTTGCCGCTGAAGTCGGCGGGATTGTCACCGAAGTTGACGCGATGAATCATCCCCTGCTTGGTCTGCTTGCTGCCGACGATGTGGGCGGACTGTGACCCTTCGTATTTCACCTTCGTGCTCTTCTTGAGGCTTCCCTGCCCGTCGACGGCGCTCCACGGGCCGAGCTTTTCGAAGCCCTCGAAGGTCTGTGGACCGGCGGGGGCGTCGTTACCACCCTCGGTCGTGGTTTCCTCGCCGCCGCCGGTGTTCGTTCCGTTGCCCTTGCCGTTAGTGCTACTCGTCGTGGAGGAGTTATCGCTATCGTTGCCGATAACACCGGAACAACCGGCGAGACCAGCGGTACCGGCTGCGCCGACGGTCGTCAGGAACGTGCGTCGTGTCTGTCGTCTCATCGCTACCCTACCCAAACAGACATAGGTATTTTCTTATATGGCGCTTAAGGGCGCAATGTCAATGATTGTGCATGTGAGAAATCCGGGCGCGAAACACCGTTTGCAACGTTTCCAACAGCGGGAAAACACGGAGGGACTGAACTAGGCACCAGATAATTAATATGAGGGATTTGTTTGGGTGTTTTGATGGCGTCAGACAGGCAAAATCGAAGCATTACGAGTCGAAGAACATATCTTAAGCTCACCGGAGCAATCGCGGCGACGACCGCTGTCATGGGGTCTGCTTCTGCGAGCAAATCGGATTACGAAGACCAGTACGATACGGTCATTGACATAACGGACGTCGGGGCGGACGACGACGGAAACGAGTCCATCACACCCGTTCTTCAGGAACACGCGGACGACGATACGCTCCTCTATTTCCCATCCGGACGGTATTACATGGACAACCAGTTCCGTTTCACCGGCTTCGACAACTTCGGGATGGCCGGGGACGACGCGGAACTCGTCCCCGCGAGCTACCACGACTTCGACGACGACGGCGACGGAAACTACCGACTCTTCCGAATGGGCGTGGACTACGACCCCGGAACGGACCTTCGAATCGAGGGCTTCACCGTGGACCAGACGGCGGACGACACCGGCATCCGCGTCATCGAGGCCGCCATCGACGACGGCCTCATCGTTCGGGACATCGAAATCCTCGGCCAACACGACAGCGGGACGTGGGGACCGGGGCGGTTCGTCATCACCGATTCCGACGGCGAAGGACTCGTCGAACGGTTCCACGCGCCCGACGGCGCCGCGTGGGAAGGAAACACGCCGAGCGATTCGCTGTGGCGCGGTCCGACCGGAATCCTCTCGAATCACAACAAGGGGACGCTCACTTTCCGCGATTGCATCCTCGGCAGCTTCCCGGACAACGGCCTGTACGCCGCACACGGTTCCGGCTCGATTCAGATCGAGGGGGGCCGCTTCCAGAACAGCACGGGCGCAAACGTACGACTCGGAGGGCACGACAGCTACATCAAGGACGCGACGATCATCGTGGACAAGGAGAACCCGCACGGGATTTCCCAGCGCGGCCTCCGCATGGAAGACGGGAGCCTCCTCGTCGCGCAGAACGTCGATTTCCAGACGAACGTCTCGGACAGCCCGGCGATCTGGATTACCGCAGGTGCAAACTACAACTACGTCGATAACTGCACCGTCGCGGTTCATACCGACGACCCGTGTACGGGAATCTCGATTCGAGGATCGGGCGGACGGACCCGTATCAAGCGCACGCACGTGGAACACGAGACCGGCGGCGGCCCGGTCATCAAGATCCGCGATGGCGACGAACCCGTTTACCTCGAAGACGTTACGATCAGCGGCGAATCGCCCACCGAGGGGACCCGAAGCGCCATCCAGAACTACCGTGACGACTGTGAGTTCCGCGGCGTAAACGTCGATTACGGCGGTGGCTGGGGCCGACGCGCCCTGACGAACACCGGAGACAACTGCCTCATCTACGAGGGAGATTACGTTTCGGAAGACCGCCCGATAACGGACAAGGGTACGGGAACGTGGATAGAAGGCGTCTCCGCTCGGTCGCGGCGCGGCGACGTCGGCCTGTTGCTCAAATCCGAGGCCGAGGACGTCTACGTCAAGAAGTGTAACCTCGAAAACGGCATCGAGGACAACAGCGCCGACGGATACGACGGCTGGGGTAACGAGTTCTAACGACCGCCCGCTCTCCGCTCTCACTTCGGCTCGGTACCTCGGGAGTTTACCGCGCGGATATGGTACGCGTCCGAGCGCTCGCTGAGGCGTTCGACGTCGAAACCGTGTTCGCGGAGATACGCTTCGATTTCCGCTGTCGAGGTGTCGTACTGTTCGCTCAACTCGTGGTGAAGTTCCGCGTAGACGACGCGAACGTCGGATAGAATATCGTCGAATCCACGGAGAACTTGGAGTTCGGCACCTTCGACGTCTATTTTGAGGATATCCGGTGCGGGGTACCGTCCCGTCTCGACCAGCGTTTTCCCTTGAAACACGTCGATTTCGAGCTCGCCATCGACCGAAAGGGCGTGTTTTCCCTCGCCGTAGTTTCGGCTCTCGACGGCGAGTGAGCCCGCACCGTCCTCGTCCGAGAGGGCGAACTCGGCGATATCCCATCGGCTGACGGGAACGTTTGCGGAGAGGTTGTGTCGAAGTCGAATCGCATTCGTCGGCATCGGTTCGAACGCGACGACCACGCCGCTATCGAGCCGTTTCCCGACGAAACAGGTGTGTGTCCCGATGTTGGCGCCGATGTCGTACACCACGTCCGATTCGCGGACATCGTTCAGCAACGACTCGATGACGGGTTGTTCGCCGACGAGCGATGTCACGCGGGAATATTCGGTCCGAGAGTCGGTGGCGAATTCGACCGTATATCCCCCGACGGTCACGGGGACGGACCAGAGATGGAGTGCCAGTTTGGCGTGCCAGTAGAGTGTCGCAATTGCTGGCGCGATACCCGCCTGTTTACAGAGATTCCACAGGCGGCTTTGGGCGGCCCATCGCTCCAAATCACGCATACAAAGCACAATCGGAGGTCGACTGATAAATATATATCATCGATAAGCGGGAGAACGGAGGCGAACGGCTCGACTTAGCAGCCCCATAACAAAGGTCGCAAAGAGTATCTGTTTCGATGA
Organism: Haladaptatus paucihalophilus DX253; assembly: GCF_000376445.1. Taxonomy (NCBI): domain Archaea; kingdom Methanobacteriati; phylum Methanobacteriota; class Halobacteria; order Halobacteriales; family Haladaptataceae; genus Haladaptatus; species Haladaptatus paucihalophilus. The sequence goes on from NZ_AQXI01000006.1 coordinate 54,562, forward strand.
GCACCGGTTGCCGACACACGGCGTACGAGAGGAATCCAAAATCACACCGATGAACGTGTTGTTTCTTCCGAATCACGACGACAATCCGTACCAACTGCTGCTGGCGGATGCGCTCGAATCACACGGCGTCTCCGTCTCGCGTGGGAGTGCTAGCGGCCTCGCTCCCGTTCTCTCCGGAGTCGCACGAAACGACCCGGACGTGTTGCATTTCCACTGGCTCCACCAGTTCGTAATCGGGCGAACGCGAACGCGGAGCTATGTGGCCGCGGTCCGCTTCGCCTTCGAAGTGCTGATTTCGAAGTTGCTCGGCATCTCCATCGTCTGGACGGTTCACAACGTTCTTCAGCACGAGCGGCACTTCCCACGATTCGAACGGCGCGTGCGCGCGCTGTTCGCCCGGCAATGTGACGAGATAATCGTCCACAGTCCGGCCGCACGCGACCGTGTGATGAGCGCGTACGACCTCCCGGACGAACACGAGGAGCGAATCACGGTCGTCTCTCACGGGAACTACGTCGGGAGTTACGAAAACGAGGTCAGCCGAGCCGAAGCCCGCGAGCACTTCGGATTCGGCGACGACGAGATGGTGTACCTCTTTTTCGGGAACGTGCGGTCGTACAAGAACGTCCCGAAACTGGTGGAGACGTTCCGCACCATCGACGACGAGGATGCTCGTCTCGTCATCGCCGGAAATCCGCCGAACGACCGCAAGGAGAGCGCGAAACTCGCGCGGGGATGCCGGGCCGACGACCGCGTTCGAACCGACTTCACCTACATCCCCGACGACGAGATTCAGCTGTACATGAACGCGGCGGATTCGGTCGTCCTGCCGTTTACGCGCGTTCTCACGTCCGGGAGCGTCATCCTCGCCATGTCGTTCGGAAAGCCGGTCATCGCGCCGCGACTCGGCTGTCTACCCGACGTGCTCGGGCCGAAAACCGAACTGCTGTACGACCCTGACGACCCGAGCGGCCTTCGGACGGCGATGAAACGCGCACCGACGCTCGACCTCGACGAAATCGGGCGGCAAACGCGCGAGCGCGCGATGTCGTTCGACTGGGATGTCGTCGGCGAACGGACGGCGGCGGTGTATCGGTCGGCGACCGACGACCGGCCGGTCGAGACGCTGTTGCCCGAAAGCGATGCGTACGACGCGACGGTACGCAGTTCGGCGGAAACGGTCACCGACGGCGGCGCGGACGGTGCGTCGGACGGCGAAACGGTGGATGTGACGGCTGGACCGAGCGCGAACGGGCGGAACACGAGGGAGGAGAGACGATGAGCGGACGGTCGCCAATCGAACTGCTTCGATGGGTGAAAGCGACGTTGACGCCGGGTGACGACATCTCGGGTCGTGCGGTGACGAGCGGTATCTGGGCGTCGATGGCGAACGTCATCGGACGCGGCCTGCAACTGGTCAAACTCGTCGTGCTCGCCAACATTCTGACTCCGGTGCAGTTCGGGTTGGTCGCATACGCGCTGTTGACGTTGGCGGCGATGCGCCGCTTTTCGAACCTCGGCATCAAGCAGGCACTCATTCAGAAAGAGGAGGACAACATCAACGAGTACCTCGACACCGCGTGGACGCTATCGGCGGTTCGCGGGGCGATACTGGCCTCCATCGGGTTCCTCGCGGCACCGTACATCGCGCGGGACTTCTTCGGCGCGCAACCGCCAGCGACGCAGGTGATTCAGGTGATGTCGTTGGTGCCGTTGATAACCGGGATTCAGAACCCCGGCATCGTCTACTTCCGCAAGGATTTGGACTACGACAAGCAGTTCGTCTACCTCGTCGGCAAAGCGGTCGCCGCGGTGAGCGTGACCATCGGATTGGCGTTGCTCTGGGGCAACGTGTGGTCGCTCGTGGTCGGCGACATCGCGGGCGTGGTGGTGGCGACGTCGCTGTCGTACGTCCTCCACGGATACCGCCCGTGGCCGAGCATCGATATGGACCAGACGCGGGAACTCGTGGGATACGGAAAGTGGATTACGGCATCGGGAATCATCGTCTTCCTCATCACGGAAGGGGACGACGTGTTCGTCGGATGGTTGCTCGGCAGCGCCGCTATCGGCCTCTATCAGTACTCGTACAAGGTGTCGAACGCCCCGGCGACCGAAGTGACGAAGGTGCTGACGAGCGTCATCTTCCCGACGTACTCGAAGCTACAGAACGACGCCGCGAACCTCCGCCGCGCGTTCTTCAAGACGGTGCAACTGACCACGTTCATCTCGATTCCGTTGGCGGCGGGCATCGTGGCGGTCGCACCCGCGTTCGTTCACGCGTTCCTCGGTCCGGAGTGGGTGCCTGCGATTCCCATCATGCAGTTGCTCGCGGTGTGGGGGCTGCTCCGGTCCATCGGAGCGACGACCGGCCCGCTGTTCCAGGCGGTCGGCAAACCCGACCTCGCCACCAAGATACAGGTCGGAAAGCTCGCCATCATCCTGTTGACCATCTACCCGGCGACCGCGGCGTACGGGGTCATCGGAACGAGCGCGGTCATCGTCGGCAACTCCGTTCTGTTCTCCGAGCCGGTTTCGACCTACCTCGCCGTCCGCGAAGTGGAAGGGAGCTACAGGCAGTTCCTTCGCCTCCTGTTGTACCCGCTCGTGGCGAGCATCGGAATGGTAGCGGTCGTGGTCTTCGTCGGGACGAAAGTACCCGTCGGCGGTATCCCGAAGTTCGGAATCATGGTCGCAACGGGCGTCGTCGTGTACGGTGCCGCCATCGTCACCATGGAGCTGTGGGGGAACTACGGAATCCGCGACGTGTTCCGGACGATGGTCGGTGCTGTCGGGGAGTGAAAACGGTTTCAGAGGCCCCTAAACACAATTTTCCTGATGTTATACTGTGTATAGTTAACCCTCATTGACGCTATAGACAGCAGTAGAGCCAACCGTGACACGAGCGAGAGAGGAAGGCACGAGACGAAATCGGCGCGCAGTCCGATGCCGCCGTGGCACGGAGCGACCGCCCACAGACCCAACGGAGGAGCACGAAGGATGAACAAAGAGATATTTGGTGTCTTCGGTGATCGAGACGAGTTCGAACGGTTCCGCTCCGAGCGGGAGTTCGACGATATCGTGACGAGCAACGTTGCGACCGTCGGAATTCGAGATACGGGACTCGGAATTCCCGGTCGGAGTGCCTCGTACTCGGGCGAACTCGGGTCGTGTATCATCTGGGGAGAGGCGTACCCCAACAAACGCGGGTGGTCCGAACCCGCCCGCTGGCTGTTGGAACAGTACGCCGAAAACGGAGTGGACGCCATCAGGTCGCTCAACGGGTCGTACCTCGCGTTCATCGAACACGACGGGGACACCATCGTGCTCACCGACTCTATCCGGTCGTGGGAGTGTTTCTACACCGACGACCCCGGCGTGCGCGTGTTCGGGTCCGACGCGGCGGAGGTCGCAAAGACCATCGACAACCCGACGATGCGCCGACAGTCGGTCGGCGAGTTCCTTCACATGGGCGTCGTTCTCGGCGACAAAACGCTGTTTCACGAGCTCCACCGCGCGCCGTTCGACGGCTATCTCACCCCGGACGAGGCGGGCGAACTCGACCGGTTCGTCTACGAGGAGCGGGAGATGGACTACGCGAGCGAACTCGCGGACCGGATGCAGCGTGCGATTCGACTCCGTTCGCGTCAGCCGGGCAAGAAGGGTCTGTTGCTGTCGGCGGGGTACGATTCGCGGACGCTGCTGTCACAGCTTCCCGACCTCGACCACAGCTACACCGTCGGAATGCCGGACGCACAGGAGGTGAAGGTCGCCCGGCGCTTGGCGAAACAGTACAACGTGGACCACACGACGCTGGTGACGAACGACCGGTACATCACGCCCGGGGAACAGAAGGTGCGCGACACGCAGGGCATCAAGGAGTCCATCCACATCCATCACGCGGGCTACAACAGCGAGATGGAAGTGGACACGATGTATCACGCCCTGCTGTTCGACACGCTGTTGAAGGGATTCGGTCACAAGCGAACCGAGTTGAAGCTGTTCGGAAAGACCATCCCGACGAAGAAGATGGAGTCGGACCCCGACCCGATCGAGGCGTCGCTCGACAACTTCGGCTACCTTCCCGATCGGAGCAGGAAGGTCGCGGAGAAGTACACGTCCGACCCTGACGCCGCCGGAAAGTTCGTCCGGCAAGCCATCGATTCGGAGTTCGACCGCTGCTGGAAGCGGACCGACTCCGTGCAGAACGCTCTCGCGCTGTTCAGCATCCGGAACCAGCCGACGATTCCGTCGCGGACCCACCTCGCGGATAACTACCTCGAATCGTTCATCGCGGCCGACACGGAGCTGCTGGAGTGGCACCTGCAAACGCCGCCGGAGTACCGGAACACGTCGACGTTCATCCGAGCGATTCGGCAGCTGGACGAGGACCTGTTCCGCCACCGTCCTCCGGACCGGCCGTACACGTCGACGTTCTTGTCCCAGATGGAGCAGTTCGTGCGCCGAAAACTCCCGTTCATCACGGAGTTCCAACCCGCGTGGCCCGACCGACAGAAGGTGTATGACCGCTACAACTTGGACCAGCGGTTGTTCCCCGAAAACGAGACGATTCACGACCTTCCGTCGCGTCACAAGCTCCGGATCAACGATATGGTCGGCTGGGTCGCGCAGTGTTCGGAGAACATGGTCAACCCGACGGACGTTCTGCACATGCCGACCGAGGCACAGGGAACCGACGACGCGGGGTCGAAGCGGCGCGGAGCCGACGAAGTACGGTCGGAAAACTGATTAGGAGCCGTATAATAAAACCCGCTCAGGTCGATTTTCACGTCAATGAGTACGAATAGCCGCTGGTGGTTTCTCGACCTCGTACTAGCGCTTATGCTGACCGCTGTCGGCGGAGTAGCGGCGTATGTTGAACTCGGTGGACGAGTACGTGTCGCCCTCGTACTCCCGCTCGTCGTCTTTCTCCCGGGATACGTTCTCATCTCGGCACTGTTCCCGGAGGGCAGCGAGGGCGAAACACGGACGTTCGGATCGGGGAACGACGACGCCGCGTACGCCGTCGGCGGACCCGAGCGGGTGGCGCTCGCGGCCGCGCTCAGCGTCGCCGTCGTCCCCATGATCGCCGCGCTTTCGAACTTCACGCCGTGGGGCGTTCGCGTGCATCCGATTCTGTACGGCATCGTCGGGTTCACCGCGATTTTCGGAGTTATCGCGTTCATACGGCGACTGCGCGTCCCGGCCGAGCGACGATATTCGCCCGGGGTACCCGGCTTGCTGTTCAATCCGAGCGGCCGTTCGGGAAGCGGCGTAACGGTAGCGCTGAACGTCGGCATCGTAATCGCGTTCCTCCTGCTGGCGTCGAGCGTCGGGTTCGCGGTGCTCAACCCACCACAGGGGAAGGCGTTCACGGAATTCTACGTGAGCAACACGAACGACGTGAACAGCAAGACGAATACGATGTACGACACCGACCTCGCCGCTGACGGCGTGACGGTCAGCGTTCACAATCACGAGCGAGAGCGGACGGAGTACACCGTCGTCGCGGTCATCCAGCAGGTCGATGGGGGAGAGGTCACGAAGCAATCCCAGTTCGCCAAAGAGCAGGTGACGGTCGATGCCGGGGAGAAAAAGCAGGTGAAACTCACCGGCGACCCGGCGTTCACCGGCGAGAACGTCCGCGTCCAACTCCTCCTGTACAAGGGGTCTGCGTCGGGCGAACCGTACATGAAGGCTCGCGCGTGGGTTTCCTCGCGGAGCGGGCTCTCAGAACAGACGGATACGGGAAGCGATACCCAAAAGTCTGACAGCGGAACGAGTAGCGACGGCGGAGACGACCAACAGACGACGGAACAACAGCAAACGACACAACGGCAAACGACGGAACAACAACGGACGACACAACAGCAGACGACGAGGCGGCAAACGACACAACAGCAAACGACGTCGACGAGTTCGCAACCGCCATCGACGACCACCACCACGACTTCGACGGGGACCACTACGACGGGAACCACAACGACGACTACCACTACGACGACTACCGACGACGGCGGCTTCTTCTCGTAAAGGTCGGGACTCGTCTCACACAACTGACCCCTGTCGTCTCGAACGACGGCCGAACGGAAAGAAAACGGACTACTGGTACTGGGAGCAGACGCGACGGACGCCTTCCTCGAAGGTAATCTCCGGTTCCCAGCCGGTGGCTTCGGTGAACTTGCTCACGTCGGCCATCGTGTCGTGGACGTACACGTCCTCCGGGATGGGGTTCTCGACGTACACCGGTTCCACGTCGGTTCCGAGTTCCTCGTTGATGTACTCGACGACGGTATCGAAGTCGTAACTTTCGCCCGTGCCGAGGTTGTAGACGCCGGTGAGTTCGTTCTCGGCCGCGAGTTCGAGACCGCTGACGATATCAGAGACGTGCGTAAAATCGCGCGTCTGACTGCCGTCGCCGTAGATCTCCGGCGAGTCACCGTTCGCGATGTCGTCGGCGAACTGGGCGATGATGTTGGCGAACTCGCCCTTGTGTTCTTCCGCGCCGCCGTAGCCCTGATAGACGGAGAAAAACCGCATTCCGGCCATGTTCATGTCGTAGTGGTGGGCGAAGTATTCCGCATATCGTTCGCGGGCCAGTTTGGACGCCTCGTAGCCGGTTCGAGCTTCCACGTCCATATCTTCCGGGGACGGTTCCGTTCGGCTTCCGTAGATGGAGGAGGTGGTCGCGTAGACGACGGTATCACAGCCGTCCTTTCGGGCCTGTTCGACGGTGTTGACGAATCCCTCGACGTTCACCCGAACGCCCTTCGTCGGGTTCTCCTCGTGCATCGCGTAGGAAGACAGTGCCGCGAGGTGGAAGACGACGTCCACGTCCGTCGGCAAATCGTCTTCGAGAACGCTTCGTTCCTGGAATTCGACCGCCTCATCGAGGTTTTCTTCGGTTCCGAGATAGCCGTCGTCGATGGCGATAACGTCGTTCTCTTCGGCGAGATGATTGGCGAGATTCGAACCGATAAATCCGCCACCCCCGGTGACGAGGACGCGTTTTCCGTGCATGGTACAGCATGCAAGAGGATGTGAGAAAAGGGTTGCTCTCTTTAGGAGAACGGAAGAAACGGGGTCAGTCTATATCGTCCGGTTGGCACAGAGCATCACGTCGCCGTTGTTGTAGAGGATGCTCTGGTCGGGGCGACACAACTGTTGCTGTGACACCTGCCGCTGAACGGGAACGGTGGCGGTTATCTGCTCGCCGTCCTTCGTGACGTGCTTCACGAGGACGAACTTCGGCGTCCCCGTTGACTGATACCGACGGTAAACGGTTATCGGGTGGTCCGTCGGTCCGTCCCGATTGTCAGCGGAGAGGTTGGCAGCTGCTGCCGGATACGACCCCGTTCTCGAAAACACCGTCTGATACGGGTGGTCCGTGTGTATCACCTGACTCGGCAAGATGTTCGCCGAATCGGGAGACCCGGTCATGTCCGAGATGGTGTAGACGGCGGCGACTTCCGGTTTCGTGTACGTCAAGCGCGCCTGCTCATCTTTGAACACGGGGCTGTCGATAGCACCGTGACTGGACATCACCATCACGCTCGGATAGACGAGCGCGACGACCAGCAACGCCACGACGACGACGTTTCGGTTGAGATTGTGGACGAGATATCCGACGCCGAGGGCGGCGAGGATGGCCATCGGCGCGTAGAGGAACGCGAACCATCGCTGCGGGATGAAATTACGGATGCCGAACATCGGCAATCCGAGTGTGAACCCCGTCATCACGACGGTCGCGAACAGGAGCGTGAACACGGAATGCGAGATGCGCTTCCGCCGGAGGACGTACAGACAACCGACGACAGTCAACCCGAACAGGATGAGGAATCCCATCGTATCGACGTACGACGCCACTTTCTGCATGAGCGTCGGAGCGGGAAGGGAGATGTATTGGGAGTTGTTGCTCGCAAGGTTCAACAGACCTGCACTCGACACCAGCGTCTGTTCGAGATACAACAGCACGGTTTCGAGGAACGAGTTCCCGTTGTACGGGGTGAACGACCACATGAAGGTGATGAGTCCCACGTCGAACGCGAGCAGTCCCGCGAGGTTGACCGGCTCCAGCTTGCGATACACGCCCGGCCGACGCGCGGTCGTCTGGAAGAGTCCCAGTTTGAGGACGAACTGGGCGAGGAGCCCCGAGAACAGCACGACGAGCATGATGAACGTCGAGACCTGGTGGGTGAGGATGATGGCGATGGAGAGGAACACGAGCAGGCTGAAGTCCCGTGCGTTGTACTCCAATCGCATAATGCGCAGGAGCGCGTAGACGATGGCGACGAAGAACAACAGGCCGTGGCTCGTCGGAATGAGGTGAATTCCCCACTCGATGAAATAGTCACCGATGGAGTAGAGCATCGCCGCGAACACGGCCCATCGAGCCGGGACGAGCAGTTTCGTCGCTCCGTAGACGAACACTATCGTCATGGGCATCACGACGCCGATGGAGAGGTACAACGCGTTGCGGAGGGACACGTCGTACAACATCGACGAGGACGCGACGAGCAGGTGGAACAGCGGTGCCGCGATGTGTTTGTTCCCGTTCATCGCGGACAGGGAGTGCTGTTCGAGCACGCCTCCCGCCAACTGCGTCATGTGCGTCCAGATGTCGATTCCGATGTACGACGGCGTGGTGTACACCGCCATGAATCGGATGACGAACGCGAGTGAGAGTATCTGCACCAGCAGGAGCGACGGGAGGAAGTCCTCGTCGTCGACGAACAGGATTTGCAGCATGATGAGCGTCCCCGTCGCGCCCGAAAGGACGTGGAAGAGCAGGGACCGCTGACCCGCGTGCAGCGCGACGGCGACCATCGCGGCCATCGTTAGGAAACCGATGGTCGGCAGTATCTGGGCCACCGGCTGTGAAACGGACGGATACGCGTTCATCGTCTCGCGGTCGTTGCGAACCGCGAGCAGATAGAGCGCACATCCCAGTCCGAGGACGATGGGAATCGTCTTGATGTATATCTGTGAGGCGAAAAACCGCAGCGGAAACAGCCCGAGCGCGATTATGAAGCCGATAATCGCGGCGTCAACGTCGAAGCGTCGCTGTTTCAGCCAGCCGGACATTCTCCCGAACATCGATCAGTGCCTCCGTTCGTCGAATCGTGGTTCCATCATCGTATTTAAACCTCCGCGCCGGTCTGCGCCGTCCGACCGCGTGCGTTCCCGGAACGTCCCGTAATCGCACGCAAAATGACGTCCGTCGTGTCCACCTTGTCGTCGAGAAGTCGCTGCCGACGTTCCTGCCAGTCGGCGTCGCCTTCAAGGATGGAGACTGCTTGTTCGAGCGCTCGCGCGTGTCGGTCCTCCTGTTGATAGTTGAACAGGAGTTCGTAGCGCTCGTCCAGTTCGTCCGTGTATCCCATCGTGAGCGTGTTGACGTAGATTGCCGGGGTGCCGAGAACGGCACTCTCAGCGGCCATCGTCGCACCCTCGCCGACGAACAGGTCGGCGAAGGCGAGTAGGTCGTGCATCCGATGAGGCGGAACGGTCGCCCGGCGCGATTCGAGCGACGAGGGGAGCGTCCGCTCCGAGGTGATGAGCACCTCGGAACCGGCGTCCTCCAACCGCTCTACTACGTCGTGCACGTCGTCGAATCCGCCCTGCCCAACGTCGTGTGAGGCACCCCACTCGACGAGACGAAGGACGGTGAACGTCTCGTCCGGGTCGAGGCCGAGGTCTTCGACCACCGTCGGGTCGGGGGTGAAGCGGTCGGGGTGGAGATACGCGAGTTCGTGATACCCGGGATACCGCACCTGTTTCGAGCCGACGTTTCTCGTATAGCAATCAGGGGTGTAAACGGCGTCCGCGAACGGGAACGCGAGGTTCTGGATGAGCTTCGCGTGTTCCGTGTCGTAGAAGATGGCGCTTCGTGCACCCGTAACTTTCGCCACGTGCGCGGCCGCGACGCCGCCGATAGCGGTTATCACGTCGGGCTTCAACTGGACCGCGCGGCGGAGCAGGCGTGCCTCGTAGGTCGCCTGTACTCGCGCCAGTTGTGAGAGCCCCGAGGCGGTACCGGCCAGCACTTCGTGGCTGATATCGTATCGTCGGAGAAGTTCGACCGCCATCTCCTTCTCGCGGGCGAAGACGTGCACGTCGTGGTCGTCCGCCTCCAGTTCCGCGATGGCGTTGCGGAAGAAGTGAACGTGTGCCGGGTGCTGAATGGTGACGAACACCTTCATGTGTTCTCCCTCCGGTCGAGAACGACCCCGACGATGATGCCGACCACGCCGACGACGAGCGACGTGAGTGATTTTCGGCCGTCGTCGCTCTCCGAACCGGTGAGCGTCGCGCCAGCGGCCCGAACGCCGAGCGCGATACCGACAACGCCGCTAACGATGCCGACGAGGTAGGCGATACCGAGGGGATGGGTGCGATAGCGCGACCCGAGCCGCCAGAGGAAGTTCCTGAGGAGCATGAGCGACACCTTCGGAATGTAGTCGTTGTACTCGATGCTACTCTCCTCGTCGCCGTAGGTCGCGGGCATGTCCACGTCCGCCACGCGCATTCCGGCCACGTTCAGTTTCACGAGGATGTCGTTGCAGTAGCCGTAGTACTCGTACATCCCTTCGAGGTCGATGGCTTCGAGCGCGGGGAGCGAAATCGCGGTGTAACCGTTCTGCGGGTCCGTCACGTCCCAGTAGCCGCTGGCGATGCGCGTCAGCCACGTCAGCATCCAGTTGCCGAGCAGGCGAAACCGCGGCATCTCGTGGCGGAATTCGGGATTCGAAAGGCGGTTCCCTTTCGCGTAGTCCGCGTCCCCCGCCACGATGGGGTCGAGAAACCGCGTCATCATACCGGGGTCCATCTGGCCGTCCGCGTCGATAGTGACGGTGATGTCGGTCTGGTCCTCGCGGGCGGCGAGATACCCCGTCTTGATGGCCGCACCGGCACCTCTGTTCACTTCGTGCTGGATGGCGACGACCTGTCCGTCGGTGTCGTCACTCTCGCCAGCACGCGGCGCACGTTCGATTGCCGCGTGTGCTCTAATTTCGTCCCACGTACCGTCAGTCGAGGCGTCGTCAACAACATAGACGCGGTCTACGAAGTCGGGAAGCGAGTCGAGGACATCGCCAACGAACCCTTCTTCGTTGTACGCGGGCACGACGACGCCTATCGTGTGCCCTTCGTACATCTACACCCTCCGGTAAGCGAACCCGGCGTCGGTTACTTTCTCCGGCTTGAACGAGCCCGTGACGTCCACGAAGCACGGGTCGTCGTTCATCTCCGCCGCGAGCTCCGCCAAGTCGAGGTCGTAGAACTCGTGGTGGGGCGTCGCGAGGACGATGCCGTCGAATCCCTCGACGGAGAACTCCTCGTCCTCCAGGATCGGAATCCCGAACTTCTCGCCCATGAGGTCGTTGTCGCCGTGCGGGTCGTAGCCGACGGTTTCGATGTCGAACTCGCGGAGCTGTCGAATGATGCCGTCCACTTTCGAAGTTCGGATGTCGGCCACGTCCGGTTTGTAGGTCATCCCGAGGATGAGGACGCGGCTGTCCCGGAGCGCTTTCCCGGCCTGATTCAGCTCCTTTATCATCATGTTCGAGACATGAGCGGGCATGGACTCGTTCACGTCGCGCCCCTTTTGGATGAGGTTGGGGGAGAATCCGGCCTGCTTGGACCGGTGGATGAAGAAGTACGGGTCGACGGGGATGCAGTGTCCACCGACCAGTCCGGGGCGATAGTCGTGGAAGTTCCACTTCGTGCCAGCGGCTTCGAGCACCGCGCGCGTGTCGATGTCCATGTCCATGTTGTCGAAGGCCATCGCCAACTCGTTCACGAGGGCGATGTTCAAGTCGCGCTGGACGTTCTCCACGACTTTGCTCGCTTCCGCAACTTCGAGTGACGCGGCCTTGTGGACACCCGCGTCGATGACCGTCGAGTACAGTTCGGCGATGTCGTCGCGCACGTCGTCGTTCATTCCGCCGACGACTTTCACCACGTCACGGAGACCGTGCTCCGGGTCGCCCGGCGTCGCGCGCTCGGGCGAGTAGCCGACGAAGAAGTCCTCGCCGCACGTCAGTCCAGACGCTTCCTCGATTGCAGGGACGAGGGCTTCTCGGGTCGCACCCGGGAAGACCGTCGATTCGAGAATGACGGTCGTGTCGGGGGACATGTAGTCGCCCACCGTCCGCCCGGCCGCCTTCACGAAGTCGAGGTTCGGCTGGTCGTGTTCGTCCACCGGCGTCGGAACCGTGATCATCACGTAGTCCGCGCGGGTGATCTCTTCGGGGTCGTTCGTGTAGGTAATCTCGCTCTCGGCGATTGCGTCGTCGCCGAGGTCGCCCGTCGTGTCGATGCCGCCGCGAAGGGTTTCGACTTTGCCGTCGTCGATATCGAAGCCGACGACGTTGTACCCTTCCTGGTCGAAACCGACCGCCAACGGAAGTCCAACGTAGCCGAGACCGACGACGCATATCGTCGCTTCTCGGCTATCGTTTACGTCGTTCTGGTCACTTCCAGCGTAGTCCCGCTGGCTGTCGATGTCTCCTATCGTCGAGTTCATGGGTGATTGTCCTCCATTCGGTTGCTCTCCGTTACCGACCGACACCGGAGATCGGTCACGAGGGGAAGAGGAGGTAGATGCTTACCCTCGGTTCTCCGGTCGGACGCGATCCTCGTTGAAATCCATTAAACCCTGTAGGCTTTATTATACACTGACTAAGGGCCTCGTACCGCAGAATTGCCGTTTTTCGGGGCGAGTACATTGTGGAACGGGGGCAAAGAACAGATTCCGAATCGCAGACAAGCATCTAACAAGTATCTAAAGGAACTAGTCTCGGGCGCGTAATACGAATACACTCGTTCGAGATGCTACCCAGTACCCGAGATGACACCCAGTGTCCGAGAGGGATACCGTATCACATTTAGTATGAAAATACATGTGGGTGAGAAATCGCAATACTGGACCGGGATAAACTCGGGACAACGGTCTGAAAAGTAAGAAAATCAAAATGAACAATGCGAAAAACTGGCTGCAACTTCCGGGAGTAGCTTCTCCGTTTATTACCTCCCCAGAAAATCCAGCATGTATGAGCGCAACGACACAACAGGTCGAAGAACAGTCTAATTCCACGGACATGAGTACGTCCGTAGAACTGAGCGAGGATCAGATCTATCACCTCCTTCAGAACGAGCGACGACGGAACGTTCTTCGGTACCTCCACGATACGGAGGGACAAGTCTCGATGCGCGACATCGCGGAACAGGTCGCCGCGTGGGAGAACGATAGCACCGTTCAGTCGATCACGTCCAGCGAGCGCCAACGCGTGTACATTCCGCTCTACCAGTCCCACTTGCCGAAACTCGACGAGGAAGGGGTTATCGAGTACGACCAGAGTCGCGGCACGGTCACAAAGACGGAAACCGCAAACGTGCTGTACGAATACTTGGAACCGACGACGACCGACGACACGACCGATAACGAGAGCGACGATGAGCCGACCCGATGGGAGCGCTACTACCTCGGTGCATCCGGCCTCGGAGCGACCCTTCTCGCCGGATCGACGCTCGGATTTTCACCCTTCGCACTGCTCCCGCACGGCTCGATCGGTCTCGCAATTCTCGGGATGTTCTGGACGCTAACGCTTGGACAACGGCTCGCCTAACGACCGAACAAAGTGGAGAAAACGGATACGTTTCCGTATTAGTTTGGCACTAATACAAGTAGTGTTTTTCATGTTTACACATCTCTATTCACGATATTTCCCGAAAAGGCGGGAAATATCGGTCGTAACCTACTAGTAAGGCAGGCTAAATACAAAAGGTAGAAGCAGTAGAAATCCAACCCCAAAGGAAAAATACCGAGCGCGGAAATACCAAACATAGAACGGTTCACCGCACGAAACAGGGTGCTAGACTTCACACCAATATGACAAACAGGCAACTAGCCGTCTTCTCCGTCTGTCTGCTTCTCCTCGCCACCGGCTCTCCCGTCGGTGCAACACCGTCAGGTAACCAACTCGTCATTCAAAGCGTAACGTATGCTGGGTCGGGTGTCGCGGAAACCGGGGCGAACACGACCTACCTGTGGCGATCCGAACCTCACAACCAGAGCGTGACGGTGTACACCGGAAACCGCTCCGGGAGGTACCAAGTCTGTACGAGTTTCCGTGCGCCGAACAACAACACCACGAACACCGCGACGTGCCAAGCCGCGTCGTTCTCCTCGAGCGGGGTGGAGCGTATCAACTTCTCGTTCGGCAGCGTTTCATCGGAGATTAATGGCGCGCAAACAGTCGTCGTTACGGTCGAAAACGGTGGGACCGTCATCGCACAGCGCTCTGTTTCGGTATACGTCATGGTGAAAACGGGAGACGATGACGGCGATGGGCTGACGAACGAGAAGGAGATCAAAATCGGAACCAACGTATCGAGCAAGGATTCGGACAAGGACGGCCTCGAAGACGGAGAGGAGGTGAACAACTACGGGACGAACGCGACGAAAGCGGATACGGACAGCGACGGACTCCGTGACAATCAAGAGATAAGCCTCGGCGCGAATCCGACACGAAAGGACACGGACGCGGATGGGTTGACCGATGGCCGCGAACAGGAACTCGGAACGAACGTCAGTCGGGCGGACACCGACGGCGATGGACTAACCGACATCGCGGAGGTGGATGTCGGAACTGACCCCGTCAAGAAGGACACCGACGGAGACGACCTGAGCGACAGCGAAGAGGTCGCAAGCGTCACGGACCCAACCAAACAGGATACCGACGGGGACGGACTGAAAGACGGAAAAGAGGTCACGATCGGGACGGACCCGCTGAGCAAAGATACCGACGGCGACGGACTGAAAGACGGAAAAGAGGTCACGATCGGGACGGACCCGCTGAACAAAGATACCGACGGCGACGGTCTGAACGACGGATTCGAACACCGCTTCGGGACGAATCCGAACAGTCGCGTTCTCACCGGTGGTCTGTACCTCGTCCTCCTCAGTCTACTCGTCGGAACGGTGTTGCTGGTACAACGGAACGGGACGAGCTGGCTCCCGATGGTGTTGGGAGGTGGCGACGAGACGAGTCACGAACCCGAACCGGAGCCACCGGTTCAGAGCGGAACGGTGACGACGGACGCGGACCGCGTGCTGCAACTCCTACACGAGAACGGCGGACGGCTTCCACAGGGAGAAATCATCGAACGAACCGGGTGGTCGAAATCGAAAGTGAGTCGCCTCCTTTCGAAGATGGAAGATCGAAAGCAGATCAGCAAGATCAACATCGGGCGGAAAAACATCGTCATCCTCTACGGACAGGAACCCGGAAACACGGACAACACATCCGAGAAACCACATAAAAGTGACTAAAACCACCGATTTTTCACTAGTTCTACCCATATCGGAGAGGAATTTAGCTATTAGAGATTACATTTGAACCCGGTGAGACGGCGGCAAGCACTCATACATTCGTCTTACATCCCTGCTAAGATACCCCCTTAATCAGTCTATAGTAATGGGGTTAGCGCGAAATGTCGAAGACAAGAGCCAGTCGTCTCCTGCGATTGGGGCGGCGGGTCTATAGGATACACCCATGAACTACCCTGACACACCAGACGGACGTGCGGCAGTTCGTTCCGGCTTGGTCCGCGATACGGGAGCGCATACCGGCCCGGAGCCACAGTACGAACAGCCCGCAGGACGAACGGAGGAGACGTAGGATGTGTGGAATCATTGCCCGCATCGGCGAAGGTGATGCGATAACGAAGCTCGTGACGGGACTCGAAAACCTCGAATATCGAGGCTACGATTCCGCTGGAGTCGCCGTCCAGAACGGGTCGGGGATATCCGTCTACAAGCGTTCAGGGCAGATATCGGAGCTGAAAGACGCCATTGTCGGAAGCGTCCCGAAGGGGAACGTCGGTATCGGCCACACGCGCTGGAGCACACACGGCCCGCCGACCGACGAAAACGCCCACCCGCACACGAGCGAGACGGAAAACGTCGCCGTCGTCCACAACGGCATCATCGAAAACTACACCGAGCTGAAAGAGCGGCTGGAAAGCGACGGCCACGAGTTCACGAGCGACACCGACACGGAAGTCATCCCTCATCTCTTCGAATACTATCTTCAGGATGCGCCCAGTATCGAGGATGCGTTCCGCAAGACCATCGGTGACCTCGAAGGAAGCTACGCGGTGGCCGCACTCGTCGATGGCGTCCACGCCATCTACGCGGCCCGACAGGGGTCGCCGCTCATCCTCGGGCTGGACAACGACGAGTATTACCTCGCCAGCGACGTGCCAGCCTTCCTCGACCACACGGACAGGGTCGTGTACTTCGAAGACGGTGACATCGCCGTCCTCGAACCGAACGGCGTGACGATGACCGACATCGAAGGCAACATGGTCACGCGGGACGTGGAACGGATCGATTGGGACCCCGAAGACGCCGGAAAGGGTGGCTACGAGCATTACATGCTCAAAGAGATCAACACCCAGCCGAACGCACTCACCAACACCATCGAGGGACGGGTGCAGGACGGCGAGGTTACCCTCGAAGACTTCCCCGAAGGAACGTTCGAGGACGTCGATGACGTGCAGTTCGTCGCCTGCGGAACGTCGTACCACGCGGCGCTCTACGGACAACAGCTCCTCAACCAGACGGGAATACGTGCACAAGCGTTCCGTGCCAGCGAGTACGTCGATTCGGCAACCGGTTCGATCACCGAGAACACGCTCGTCATCGCCGTCACCCAAAGCGGGGAGACGGCGGACACGCTCGGTGCGCTCCGCGGGGCGAAAGAGCGTGGCGCACGAACCGTCACGGTGACGAACGTGATGGGTTCGACCGCGGCCCGCGAAGCCGACGATGCGTTGTTCATCCGCGCGGGTCCGGAGATCGGCGTGGCGGCCACGAAGACGTTCTCCTCACAAGCGGTCATGCTCTCGCTCCTCTCGCTCCGTCTCGCAGAGGATATCGAGGCGGTGAGTGCACCGGACGACCAAGCGGAACTGCTTCGGGAGTTGCAGAAACTGCCCGAGTACGTCCAAACGGTCCTCGACTCCACGGCCGCCAAGCGAATCGCGAGCCGATACACCGGCAGCGAGGCGTTCTTCTTCATTGGCCGTGGGCTGAACAACGCGGTCGCCAAGGAAGGTGCGCTGAAGTTCAAGGAGATCACCTACGAACACGCGGAGGGCTTCGCCTCCGGAGAACTGAAACACGGGCCGCTCGCGCTCGTAACGCCGGACACGCCCGTATTCGCGCTGTTCAACGGCGACAAGGACAGGAAGACGCTCCAGAACGCCGAGGAAGCACAGGCACGCGGTGCGCCCATCGTCTCGGTGGCGCACGCGGACCATCCCGCGGAGAAGATATCCGACGACTTCCTCGAAATCCCGAACACGCACTCCATGTGGTCGGGACTCCTCGCAAACGTCCAGTTGCAGTTGGTCTCGTACTACGCGGCGAAGAACTTGGGCCGCCCGATAGACAAACCGCGCAACTTGGCGAAGAGCGTCACAGTCGAGTAGGTGACGCGAGGAGTATCGGAGCCGTGGGTAGTGTCATGGGATGCGATCTAGTTTTCCCCGTGGTGGTTGGGTGCGGAGTCGATAGGCGTGAAACAGCGCGAGCGTCGTGAATGCGAGAACGGTCGTGAACGCGACGTAGATGACGGCCGTCTCGTCGAGCACCCACGCGATGGCCACCCCGGTCGTGCCGAAGACACCGAGTGAGAGGTATCGAGTACTCCAATCGGGAAGGGGCATCATCGAGATATCATCCCGAACGACCATTATTATCCACCGAGTAAACCGGGAACCGAATGTCAGATTAGACGATGGACACGGCGGAAGGAAAGAACAGAGACGAGATATGTGAAAATGGCTGAAACAAACGATATCCGTCGAGCCGAAACTTATTACTTACCCCATCTAGTAGTAAGAAATGTCCCATCGTCGCCGTGGCAGACGCCGGCTGGGACAGCTGTCATCCATTTCCTTCCCGATGTCTAGATGGGGAGCGGTGGTAGCGCCCGGGAAATTCTTAGACGTAAAGAGGCTAATGGAGAAAATGCGAGGAAAGAGTACGATCCTACTTACTAGTGAAGATATGGGAAGTCATGATACAGATCGAGGGTCACTACGTCATATTCTCTGTGAGGGGATAGTTGGTGTCCAGAACTAGTTTGTAGAGAGATAAACCGAGTACTATTTTTCTGGAGAAAGAGTGAGACACGAGACGGTTTTAACGATGTTACGTACGTGCTTACCAGTATCATCAGCAACGCCACCGTATTCGATAGTAACGAAGTCACTTTCATGTCTAACGGTGATGTCGTTGGTAACTTCGTTAGGGTACTCTCGGTCGAGATTTCCGGCATCATCGTTACTACCAGGGATACCAAGATCGTCCCGGATTGCTGTTGCCACTTTATCCGCAGCGCTACGCGAAGCGGCAAACAAACGGAGTTGGATGGCAACGTCTGATGCCGGGGTCGCTCCAACTACTTGCGTGACTTTGTCGTACGCCGCTGACCGCTGTCCAGGCCGAATCTTGCACGACAGCGGGAGTTGATTGAACGAGAATCGAACTGCTCCGTGGTCAGTACCTTCGAACTTGTCCAGCGTATCGCCACCGACAGGTCCAACGTCTCCGTTTCGAGCATCGATGATACTTTTGACTACTGTCGTCGTTCCGAGTGCAAAGGAAGTATCAGTAAGGAGAGATACGCTCGTTTTGCCAACTGTGTGGATGGGATGGTCTCCGTACGACCCGGACTTTATCTGTTGGTCTGTCCCGAGAAGATCCACGATATCACCCTTACTCCAGTCAGCCCAGACGATTGCACCACCATCTGTGGGCGTGTCAGAACCGACGAGGACTAGTTCGGCAATATCGTTCGTATCGATTCCCGACTGAGACTTCTCGTCGAACCCTTCCACGAATACATCGGGAAGGTCATCGAATGTACTCGCATCAAGCAGGGTACTGACAGTCGCTTTCTGTGCCGCAGTTTTAACTGCGTCCGTATCGACCCAGATGAGCGGATCGCTTCCTTTCGGAACCGTTCCTATCGTAAGTCCACCGGGTCCAATCTGATCGTCGTCAGAGCCGAAAGACCAGATAGAACTTCCAGCAATTCCGAGACCAATTAGGGTACCACCGCTAACGAGTATGGTCCTTCTGGAGGGTCGTTTCGAGACCATGATAATTACTAGCAGTATATGTAGTAACTAAACGATTTGCTTTGTTTTTCCTCGTTTACCCAATCAATAAGCGGAGCGACGTTCTTCAAACTTATACGGAAGCGACTGATCAGCAGTGGTTCCGCTCAAACCCGTCGCAGTGAGAGCAGCTGCCCCAGTCCCGATCCCTTTCAGTACGTTTCTTCTAGTTGGATTTTTTCTATTTTTATCCATCATATCTAATCAATCTACTATTGTATGGATATTTTTGATTTTAACTTACTTACATTAATTTAATATAATACCATTATAGATATATATAATATTTTAATAATGTTCCGTTGTCTTGTACTTTCTATAAATTTTCTAGGATAGTTTGAGGTTTTCAAAATCCCATAGACCATCAGCCAATTCGAACACAAAAGAGATGAGGAACAAACGGTGGGCAGCTATTCCGCGTACTCGGCGACGAAGGCGTCCGCCGTCTCGAACACGTCATCCGCGGCGTCGGGGTCGCGGGCTTCGGCGGCGATTCGAACCAGCGGTTCGGTTCCGCTGGCGCGGATGAGGAACCACCCTTCGTCGAGCGTGACGCGCACGCCGTCGATGGTGGTGGCGTCCGCGTAGCGGTCGGTGACGGCTTCCGAGAGGGATTCCATCAAGCCCGTTTTGTCGTCCACGTGCACGTTTTTCCGGCGAATCGGGTACTCGCCGACGTCGGCGGCGAGTTCCGACAGCGGCCCGTTCTCGGCGACGAGTTCGGCGAGACGACAGGCCGCAAGCGGTCCGTCGGGACAGAGCGTCTGGTCGGCCCAAATCCACGCGCCGGACTGCTCGCCGCCGAAGACGACGCCGGGTTCGGTCGCGCGCTCCGCGACGTACACGTCGCCGACCTGCGTTCGTACCACGTCCGCTCCCTGTTCGGCTAGCACGTCCTCCACGATGAGGCTGGTATCGACGGGCGTGGCAATCGTTTCGCCGTCTCCGGCGTGCTGACGAGCGAAGAGGGTGAGGAGCACGTCGCCGGAGATGAAGTCGCCGTTTTCGTCCACGGCCATCATGCGGTCCGCGTCGCCGTCGTGGGCGATACCGAGGTCGGCACCGATTGCGGTCACGTGATCACAAAGCGACTGGCAGTTCTCGGCGGTGGGTTCGCTGGGACGGGCGGGGAACCGACCGTCGGGTTGGGCGTTCAGCGTCTCCACGTCGCACCCGAGTTCGTAGAGCGCGTCCGCGGTGACGGCCCCCGCTCCGTTGCCCACGTCCACAACGACGGAGAGGTCGGCGGCGGAGAGGTCGGAGGAGACGGCCTCGGCGAGGGTTTCGACGTGTGCGTCGTGTGCACCGTCCCACTGCGTTTCCTCGCCGGTCTCGTCCCAGTCCGCGAGGTCGAACGCTTCGTCTTCGATGACGCGGGTGATCTCCGCGCGCTGGTCGGCGTCGAACGCCTGCCCGGAGGGGTTCCAGAGTTTGATTCCGTTGTCGGTCGGCGGGTTGTGCGAGGCGGTGATGGAGACGCCAGCGTCGGCGTCCTTCCATTCGACGCTTCGAGCGACGGTCGGTGTCGAGGCGAGACCGATGTTCACGACGTCCGCGCCGCATTCACGAAGACCGGCCGAGAGAGCGTCCGCGAGAAATCGACCGCTGTCGCGGGGGTCGCGTCCGACGACGACGCGCTCCGCGCCGGTCGAGGCGAGCGCTCGGCCGACCGACAGTGCGAGGTCTCCGGTGACGACATCACCGACGGGGCCACGAATTCCGCTGGTTCCGAACATTGATTCGTACGACAGTCGGAACGGCCAAAAGGGTTCCCTTCGTTGAAAACCGTTCGACGCGAAGGAGCCGTGAGAAGGACGTTTTTGCCAATTTGACGGACAGTTCATCGGCATCAAATCGAGGATAGCGAAGGAGAGTAACGAAGGTAGCGGGGGAATAGTAGAACAGGGTAGGGAGAACAGTAGAACGGACAGGAAGAATGGTAGAACGGAGATATCAGGGAGAATAGCACGAGAGCATATCACGCATGGCACCGATAGTCTACGGGAACGAACGAGGATGTACAAGCAACTACTCGTGCCGACAGACGGGAGTGCCGGAGCGACGAGGGCGCTGAAACACGCCTTTCGTCTCGCGGAGCGGTTCGACGCGACTATCCACGTCGTTTACGTCTTCGATACGACGAACAGTCCACTCGGACTCGACAACGTGCTAACCGACGTTCACAATCCTCCGGGAGAGTTCGTCATCGAAGCTGCGGTACGCGAGGGGGAAAAACGCGGGTATCCTATCGAGGGCCACGTTCTGAAAGGCGTCCCACACGAGACCATCGTCGAGTACGCCGTCGAAAACGGAATCGACCTCATCGTGATCGCAACCCGCGGTCGAAGCGGCATCGCACGGGGGATGCTCGGGAGCGTCACCGAGAACGTCATCCGCCGGTCGAACGTCCCGGTATTGACGGTTCGGGCGAGGGAATCCGACGATAACGCGGACTCGAAACCGAATCCGAGGGCGACCAGCGGACGAGACGACCGATGAACCGGACGTTCGAACGGTCGTGGCAACATAGTGGTGAAAACACCAACGTTATATTTGAGAATGCGAAATTGAGAATTAGATGAGTCAAAATCAGGAGGCAGAAACCCCATGGGTAGAATAGAGAACGGCCGTAAAACGACGCCTACTGGCTCTGGAGGCCTGGTTCGATGAAATACTCGTTCCGGGAAATTCTCTCTTACCTCGGACCTGGATTCATCATCAGCGTCGCGTACATGGACCCCGGAAACTGGGCGACGAATATTTCCGGCGGCGCGAAGTACGGTCCGGCGCTCCTCTGGGTTATCGTCCTCGCCAGTTTCATGGCGATGGGAATTCAGATAATCGCGGCGAAACTCGGGATTGCGACGGGGAAGGGCGTCGCACAACTCTGTCGGGAGCGATTACCCCGACGCGTCGTTCTCGTGCTCTGGGCCGCCGCGGAACTCGCCATGATAGCGACGGACATGGCGGAGATAATCGGAGCGGCCATCGGGTTCAGTCTCATCTTCCACCTCCCGCTCTGGGCGGGTGCAATCCTCGCCGGAGCCAGTTCGTTCGCGCTCCTCGGCGTCAGGACCGCACACAAGCGCGGGTTCCGGTGGGTCGAGTTGGTCATCATGTCCTTCGTCGCCATCATCGCACTCGCGTTCGTCTTCGAGATGATGCTCGCAAAACCCACGGGTGGGCAGATAGCGAGCGGACTCGCGCCGGGCATTCCGAACACGAACGCCCTCTACATCGCCATCGGGATACTCGGTGCCACCGTGATGCCCCACAGCGTCTACCTTCACCCCTACATCGTCCAGGATAGGCGGAGCCGCCTCATCGAGGACGAAGGGGACACGGAAGAGGTCCACCGCCGACACTACATCCTGGAGAGCGTCGATACCGTCGTCGCGCTGTTCGGAGCCATGTTCGTGAACGCCGCGATGCTCATCGTCGCGGCGGCCGCGCTCCAAGGCACGGGCATCGAGACGCTCAACGAGGCGTACGTCACTCTCACCGGCGTGTTCGGTGCGAACGCCAGTTTGGCGTTCGGCATCGCGCTCATCGCCGCGGGTCTGTCCTCGTCACTCGTGGCGACGATGGCCGGTCAGACGGTGATGGACGGCTTCCTCGACCTCAACATCAACGTCTGGATTCGACGGTCGGTGACGCTCGCGCCGAGTTTGGCCATCGTGATCGCTGGCTTCGACGCGACGTCCGTCCTCGTCGCCTCGCAGGTCGCGTTGAGTTTCGAACTTCCGTTCGTCCTCATCCCGCTCCTCTGGTTCACGCGGGAGGAAGGCATCATGGGGTCGTTCCGCAACTCGTCGCGGACGACGGGCGTGCTCGGTATCGTCATCGCGCTCATCATCGTCCTCAACGTCTGGCTCCTGTACTCGACGCTGCTCGGGTAACGAGACCGATTATTTCTGTCAGATCAGTCGACAGCCGTCCCGCGAACGACGGCGTACAGAATCGCGGTGACGATACCGGTGTACTGGACGACGGCGACGAGTTCATCCCCGATGCCGTACAACAGTTCGAGACCGAACGCACCGATCACTTCCCCGATGAGCGCGCCGACGAGAAAGGCGAGAAGAAGGATTGCGGCAATTCGAAGGCTTTCGGCGAGAAGCCATCGAAGAGGGACCGGGACGTGTTTCACACCGTCAACACGAGGTTCAAAAAGAAATACGTTCGTAGCCGGTCAAAACGAGTCGCAACACGGCGTCGAATCGCTACACCGGTTCGAATTGAGACACGGGGTCGAATCGCTACACCGGTTGCGGTCCGTCCTCGGGAATCTTCGTCGGTTCCATCGGCTCTCGGACGCGGAATATCATCGCGCCCTCGTTCTCGTAGACGAGCTTGTACCGGTCGGAGCCGACGAGATGCTCGCGCATCCAGGGTTTCTGGTATTCGTCGATTCCGCGGACGGTGTAGTGTCCCTTCGGGACGTACACGTAGTCCGGATTGATGTCGTTCGATATCAGCTTCTTCGTCAAGCAGGTTTTCCCCGGACAGCGTGACGTGCGCTTGTACAAGCCGAGCTGATGGCGATAGTGGTTGTGACCTTCCCACTCGACACCCCACGGCCCGATGAGGATGGCGCGGTCGGTCATCAAGGGGAACCACTCGGCACTGTCACCGAGAACGACGAAATTGGAATCCGACGCCGTACTCTGCTGGGCCCACTCCATCGCGGCCATATCGTCGTCGTCCACGAGCTATGGCTGGGACGTGCTCCTGAGATGGGAGTGGAGGCCGCTTCCGACGAACGAGACACCGACACCCGCAACGAGGACGGTGATGACGATGATGACAGCGAGGGGTGCCGACCGCGAGTATCGCGTCTGTTCCGACCAGCTTCGAACCCGTGGGATGATGACTTCGAAGACCAACACGGCGGTCATCATCGCACCGGCGGGGAACTGGAACCGTACCTTCCCGCGCATGTACGCACCGGCCACCATCCACAGCGGGAGGAACAACCGACGCTTTGCGATGAGGTACGCCGCACCCGCGAACGACCCGATGTAAAACACGATGGGCCAGTTCATGTCCAGCGGGTAGACGAACTGCTTGAGCAAGCGGTGGGTTCCACCACCGAGACCGGTGTGCGTCCCCGAGGCGGCGGTGAAGATGCTGACTCCGTGGATGGCGACGATTTGAAGCCACCACGGTGACGCGACGGCGAGTCCACCAGCGGCGACGGTCGCACCGTACAGCAAGCCTCGCGGCGTCCGGCTGAAGGAGAGAAACATCACCAGGTACGTCGTACCGAAGAACACGGTGTAGACGGGATGTGTGAGAATCGTCAACCCGAACAGGATAGCCGAGGCGACGATCCACTTTCGCTCTTCAGTTTTGAACAGCTTGATGCCGGTGTACGC